>JAMPBI010000085.1 GCA_023666775.1 Alistipes sp.
AAAACGTGCATTTCGTAGAAATGTATCCGCCAAAGAAACGCCTTCGTCTCCCGAAATTCTTCTTCCGTCTCCCCCGGAAATCCCACGATAACGTCCGTAGTGATCGCCGGTTCCTCAAAATGCTCCCTTAATATCCCGCACCCTCTCTCGTACTCCGCGGTGGTATACTTCCGGTTCATGCGCTTTAGCGTGGCGTCACAGCCGCTTTGCAGGGATAAATGAAAATGAGGGCATATCTTTTCCAGCGCCGCGAGCCTTTTCGCAAACTCCTCGGTCACAATGCCCGGTTCGAGCGACCCGAGACGGATCCGTTCGATCCCGTCCACCCCGTTCACGGCTTCAATCAGTTCGATCAGCGACGATTTCCGGTCTTCTTCAAAGTCCAGTCCGTAAGAACTTAAATGGATCCCCGTAAGAACCACTTCCCGGTAACCGTCCGCCGCGATCTTTTTCACCTCGTCAAGCACCGCTTCAGGGCTTCTGCTGCGTATCCGCCCTCTTGTATAGGGAATGATACAGTAAGTACAGAACTGGTTACAGCCGTCCTGAACCTTGATGTACGCCCTCGTCTGCCCGTAAACGGTATCGATGGATAAGTTCTCGTATTCCGTTGTTTTGGCGATATCAATGACATTTTGGCTTCTGCCTTTTTCCCGCAGATACTCCTCAACGATGGCGACCATATCGATCTTTTTATTATTTCCCACGATAATGTCAACGGCGTCGTCCTCAAAGACCTTGTCTGCCGCCGCCTGCACATAACAGCCCGCCGCGACCACGACGGCATGCGGATTTAATTTTCTGGCGCGGTGGAGCATCTGCCTTGACTTCCGGTCCGCTATATTCGTCACGGAGCAGGTATTGATGATATAAATATCGGCAGGTTCCGTCTCAAAATCCACGATCTCATATCCCGCCGCCGCGAACATCTGCTCCATGCTCTGTGTCTCGTAGGCGTTGACCTTGCAGCCTAAATTATGAAATGCCGCCTTCATGTTTTTTCCTTCCCTGCTCTTTTCATCAATTTTGATAAAAATTTATCATTTTCATTGACATATTTGAGCATAAAGACTAATATAAAGATAAATAGTGTACAAACTAAATTACGGAGGTATAGGATATGAAAACAGTTTCTATCTCACTAAATTCTATTGATAAGGTAAAAGCATTCGTGAATGACATTACCAGGTTTGACGCCGATTTTGACCTTTCTTCGGGAAGATACGTCATCGACGCCAAGTCCATTATGGGTATTTTCAGCCTGGACCTTTCCAAGCCGATCGACCTGAACATTCACGCAACCGATCAGATTGACACCATCATCGAAATCTTAAAGCCTTATATCGTAGAAGCGTAATTTTCTTTATATTATGGGCTGTCCTGCGCCGACGCATGGGACAGCCTGTTTTATATTTCTCTATCTTACTCTACAAGTATGGTTTCCACGCCGTTTAAAGCCTCTTCCACCAGTCCGTCGATCTTATCGTACACCTTTTCCTCCGACTTACGGATCACTTTCGGGTTCGGTCTTGTAACGGGGTGTTTCGCAACAAATGTGGTACAGCAGTCCTCAAAAGGCTGTATGGACGTCTCGTAAGTCCCGATCTTCTCCGAAATATCAATGATCTCCTGCTTATCAAAACTGATAAGAGGGCGGATAACCGGCATGACCGCCACCTCGTTGATGACCGCAAGGCTCTGTAACGTCTGGCTGGATACCTGTCCGATACTCTCTCCCGTAACGAGGGCGAGGCACCCGCTTTTTTCCGCCAGCGTCTGGGCGATACGGTACATATACCGTTTCATGATGATCGTCAGCTCGTCGTGCGGACATTTCTCGTAAATATATAACTGTACGTCCGTAAAATTCACGATATTTAAGGCAATCGGACCCGTATACTTTGAAACAAGCCTTGCCAGATCCACGACCTTCTGTTTTGCCCGCTCGCTGGTATAAGGAGGCGCGTGGAAATAAACGGCGTCAATCGTAACGCCCCGTTTTGCCGCCATATAGCCGGCTACCGGACTGTCGATACCGCCGGAGAGCAAAAGCATGGCTTTTCCGTTGGTTCCCACGGGCATACCGCCGATCCCCCTGATCTCCTGGGAGTAAATGTTGATCTTGGAGCGGATTTCAATATTAACGTAGATATCCGGGTGATGAACGTCCACCTTCATTCCCTGATCCTCAAAAGCGTCCAATATCTTCTCGCCCATCGCCATATTGATCTCCATGGAATCCATCGGATAATTCTTTCTGGCGCGTCTTGCCAGCACTTTAAAGGTTATGTTCTTATCGGGATACGTCTCGTCCAGATGTTTTACCACTTCTTTCGCCAACTCGTCAAATCCATTATCTTCCACCTGTATCATCGGGCAGATACCCACGATCCCGAATACCGAACTTATGGCTTCCAGCGTATCCTCATAATCGTAATCGCCGCTTAAAACCTCAACGTAGACACGTCCGTTTTCCTTGGATACAAAAAACTCCCCGTCCACCCGCTTTAGCGAATGGCGTATCTGCCTGCACAGCGCGTCCTCGAATAAATGTCTGTTTTTTCCTTTTACGCCGATCTCGCCGTATTTGATCAAAAATGCTTTATACATACTTTTCCTACTTTCTCACATATTTCCTCAAAACAGGAAGCAGCTTTTCAAGAACCTCCAGACAGTAATCCACTTCCTCTTCCGTATTGTCCGTCCCGAAACTAAACCGCACCGTGGATTCGATCACGTCCTTTGGCGCGTGGGTGTTTGTAAGCGTTTTGCTCGGAGCCGGCTTATTGGACGAACAGGCGGAGCCTGCCGACACATAAATCCCCTGTTCCTCCAGCGCGTGAAGAAGAACTTCGCTGCGCACGTTTTTAAAACCGGCGCTGATGATATGGGGAGCCGCCGTATCGTCGCCGTATCCGTTCACCGTCACGCCGTCCATCTTCATTAACCCGCCGATCATGCGGTTCCTTAAAGAATACAGATGATTTCTCTTCTCCTCAAAATCTTCATAGGCAAGCTCTGCCGCGCGTTTTAACCCCGCAACTCCCGGTACGTTATCCGTACCGGAACGCATTCCCTTCTGCTGCCCGCCGCCAAGGATCAGCGGTCTGATCTTTACCTTTTCGTTGATATATAAAAAGCCCACGCCTTTCGGCCCGTTGATCTTATGGCCGCTCACCGAAAGCATGTCGATCCCCATTCGTTTCGGAAAATATTTGAACTTCCCAAACCCCTGAATGGCGTCCACATGAAAATACGCCCGGGAATTTTTTTCTTTTATGATCCCCGCGATTTCTTCCAGAGGCTGTACGGTTCCGATCTCGTTGTTGACCGCCATCACGGAAACAAGGATCGTCTCCTCGCAGAGCGCCTCGCGAAACGCCTCCAGATCCACAACGCCCTTTTCGTCCACCGGAAGATATGTAACGCGAAATCCCTGCTCCTCAAGGAACTTCATCGGCTCCAAAACGGCGGCATGTTCGATGGAAGTGGTGATCAGGTGGTTTCCGCTTCTCTTATTCGCCAGCGCCGTGCCGATAATCGCCAGATTATTGGACTCCGTTCCGCCCGACGTAAAGAAGATTTCCTTTTCATTGACCTTTAAAATGCCGGATATGGTCTGCCTCGCCTCTTTTAAATACTGTTCGGCGCGCACGCCCATCATATGCAGGGACGAAGGATTGCCATAGTCCTCGTCGTACACTTTATCCATGATTTCCCGCACCTTCGGGTGGCATCTTGTCGTCGCCGAATTATCAAAATAAACTTCCATTGTGCCTCCTAATCGTCTTCTAAGGTATACGAAAGAACCGACAACATCATAAGTCCCGCCGTCTCCGTCCTTAAAATCCTCCGTCCAAGGGTCACGGGATAAAATCCGCCGTCCTGCGCCTGCCGTACTTCCTCCGGTGAAAACCCTCCCTCCGGTCCGATCAGCACCGCGATACCGTCGTTCGGACGGATTTCGGAAAGAACTTTCCTTGTCGCGGCAATGCCCTTCGCGTTTTCGTAAGGCATGAACTTTACCGGAAGTTCTTTCGCGTAAGAAATTGCCTCCCCGACCGTCATGACCGGCTTTATCTCCGGTATAATGCTTCGTTTGCTCTGTTTTGCCGCGCTCTCGGAGATCGCCTGCCAGCGTTTTAATTTCCCCGCTTCTTTTTTGGCGTCCAGTTTTACCACCGAACGGCTCATGGCAACGGGAATGATCTCATACGCGCCCAGTTCCACGCTCTTTTGAATGATCAGCTCCATCTTATCGCCCTTTGGCAGTCCTTGGAACAAATATATTTTATGGTTTAATTCCCTTTTTTCCTCCGTCCAGTCAACGCGCGCCGTCACCCGCGTTTCGGTTATTTCCGTTATGGAACAGTAATAATCCACGTCTTCGCCGTCCTTTAAACGGCTTATGATGATCTGCTCGCCTATATTCATGCGCAGGACGTTTTTAATATGATTTACGTCATCGCCGGTAATAAAAACCATTCCGTCCGCCAGCGCATGTTCCTCCACAAAGAAATGATACATAACAATCCCTACTTCTTTCTCGCCGTCACATTCACCCACTCGCCTTTGCGGTTCACTTCCACGATCTCCAGAAGCGGATTTTCGCCGAACGCCGCCACGACTTCCTCTTCCTTCGTGTCGATAATACCCGAAGTGATAAAATATCCTCCGGACTTCATATGCTCCGTGACGATCTTTGACAACGGGATCAATACGTCCGCAAGGATATTTGCCGCGACAATATCATACCGCTCATATCCCACGGCATCTTTCACGGTTTTGTCGTCAATGATATTTCCCTCAAGGATCTCGATCTTGTCCATGGAAATGTTATTGATCTCCGCGTTTTCCCTCGCCGCCACGATCGCGTTCGGGTCAAGATCCGTTCCCACCGCGTGTTCCGCGCCCAGCATAAGTCCGATCACCGATAAAATACCGCTTCCGCAGCCGACGTCCAAAAGCATGTCTCCCGGTTTTACATATTTGTCAAGCTGGCTGATGACAAGCTGCGTCGTCTCATGGGAGCCCGTTCCGAACGCCGTTCCCGGATCGATATTGACAATGATCTTCCCCTGCATGGAATCGTCGATTTCCTCCCATGTCGGTTTAATAACGATCCCTTCAAATACAAAAGGTTTAAAATACTGTTTCCAGTTGTTGATCCAGTCCTTATCTTCCGTCTGGGACTTCGTGACGGTTCCCTCTCCCACGTCGGTAAATGCCCTCAGTTCCTCAAGACCTTCCGCCACCCTGCCGAGAATGGTATCGTCGTCCTCCTCCACGTCGAGATAAAAATTTACCGTCGCCGTGCCGTCGTCCGGCGGAAGTTCCGGCAGAAAATCCACAAACATGGTCTTGATGTCCGCCTCGGAAAGCTGCACGTTATCCTCGATCTCGATTCCTTCGATCCCCAGTTCCATCAGCATGTTACTGACGAAATCCACCGCTTCGGTCGTAGTCTTTAAAGAATATTTATTCCATTTCATCCCGTTTTCCTCCGCCTTTACGCATTCTCAAGGAACACCTTATAGCCGCATTTCGTCTCGTAGAGGTCCGCCTTGCTGATCACCTCGTAAGGAGCGTGCATATTCTGCACCGCGATACCGCAGTCGATCACGTCCATACCGTAATTGGCAAGAATATAGGCGATGGTTCCGCCGCCGCCCTGGTCAACCTTTCCCAGTTCCGAGGTCTGGTAAGAAACGTCGTTTTCGTCCATCATGGCGCGAAGTTCGGCGATAAATTCCGCGCTGGCGTCATTGGAGCCGGATTTACCGCGGGAACCGGTGTATTTCATAAGCACCATGCCACAACCGAAATACGCCGAGTTCTTCTTCTCGCTGACCGACGCGTAGTTCGGGTCAAACGCAGAAGTCACGTCGGAGGAGAGCATTTTGGAGTTATAGAGCGCCCTTCTTAATTTTAATTCGGAATAGTCGCCCATACGGTCCATGATCTCCGCGACCGTATTTTCAAAAAACTTCGAGTGCATTCCCGTCGCGCCCACGCTGCCGATTTCTTCCTTATCCACCAGAATACATACGCCCGTTTTCTTTAACTTCTTCGTCTCTGCAAGCGCCGCGTAGGACGGAAAAGCGCACACCCTGTCGTCGTGACCGTACCCGATGATCATGCTCTCGTCGATACCGTAATTTCTCGCCTTTCCCGCGGGAACCGCCTCAATCTCCGCCGAGATAAAATCTTCTTCCTCAATGCCGTACTTCTCTTTCAAAAGGCGGAGAATGTTCGCCTTTACCTTTTCCTTGGCTTCCTTACCGTCTTTGCCTTCCTTATCCTCCCCGTCGTTTTTTAACGGAATGCTTCCCACAAGGATATCAAGAGCCTCGCCCTCCACTACTTTATTTGCCTTCTTCTCCATCTGCTCGCCGGCAAGATGGATCAGCAGGTCGGAAATCCCCACTACCGGGTCTTCTTCCTTCTCACCGATCACCAGCTCCACAACGCTTCCGTCGCGAAGCGCCACAACGCCGTGAAGCGCCAGCGGCGTGGTCACCCACTGATATTTCTTGATACCGCCGTAATAGTGGGTATCGAAAAGCGCCAGCCCGTTGTCCTCATAAAGCGGGATCTGCTTTAAGTCAATTCTTGGCGAATCAATATGCGCGCCTAAGATATTCATGCCCTTTTCCATGGATTTCTCGCCGATATGGAACAAAATGATCCCTTTTTTCTTATTTACGGCATAAATCTTATCTCCCGCTTTGATCTTTTTATTTTCTTTAATGATGTCCTGAAGATCCACATACCCCTCTTTTTCGGCAAGGGCGGTAAATCGTACCACACATTCCCTCTCTGTTTTACATTCGCTTAAAAACTTACGGTATTCCTCCGCAAATTTATCCACCTTTTTCAGTTCCTTGTCCCCATACTTCTCCCATGCGTTTTTATTTTCCATAAAAGCACCCCTTTCTGCTACTTATTAAAATGTTGCATTTTTCATAAAACTATACTTCAACTTCCAGTTTTAACTGAATTTCTTCTTCCGCCTCGACTTTAAATTCTTCTACCAGTTCCGCGCTCACCGTCGGCAGATCCTCTACAGACTGTACGCCGAAAGCGCGCAGGAAATCTTCGGTCGTTCCGAAAAGCATCGGTCTTCCCGGCGCGTCCAGACGTCCCACCTCGCAGACCAGATCATATTCCACCAGCTTGTTGACCGCATGGTCAGAGCTGACGCCGCGGATCTTCTCAATCTCCAGCTTCGTGATCGGCTGCTTATAGGCGATGATGGATAACGTCTCGAGCAGAACGTCCGTAAGCTGATATTTCTTCGGCTGGCTGGCAACCTTTATCAGATTTTCATAATATTCCGCCTTGGTACAAAGCTGGAACGCGTCTTCCAGCTCAATGATCTTAATTCCCCGTCCCGCCGCTTCATACTTGTCCATCATGTTGCGTATGATCTTCCTCGTCGTTTCTACGTCCTGTTCAATGGCAACCGCCAGTTTGTCCGTCTCCACGGAATCTCCCATGGTAAATAACACCGCTTCGATCACGGCTTCCATTCTCTCTAATTCCAAATCCATAACCTTCCATTTCTGATTTACTCTTACGGCGCACAGCGCCTCAGCTTTCGTTACGCCTGTAAGCACTCTATGTAAATATCCGCAAACGTCATTTCCTGCACCACATGGATAAAACTGGTCTTCATCAGTTCCAATATGGCAAGAAACGTGACAACCACCTGCATTTTCGAGGAATTTTCCATCAGAAGGTTGCGGAACGAAAACGTTCTGTGCAGCAGGGCGTATTCCTTCACATACTCGATTTTCTCCAGCAGATTGACTTCTTCCTTCTCGATCTTTCCGAACTTGCTGCGGACCTTGTCCACCTTATCCTCCTGCCGCTTCATAACCTCCGCGAAAATGCTGTTGAGCTTTTTTAACGTAATATCGGAAACCAGTTTTTCCAGATCTACCGGCTCCTGGTATGCCTTTACCTCGTCCGGCACGGTACACGGCTTGTAAAAGGAACGCATGGCGTCCACCTGCCTGTCCTTTAGCTCGTAAGCCATGTATTTGTACATCTTGTATTCCAGCAGTTTCTGCACCAGTTCCGCTCTCGGGTCTTCCTCCTCGCCTTCCTCGTTGACTTCCTTTGGAAGCAGCATACGGGATTTGATATCCAGAAGGGTCGCCGCCATAACCAGAAACTCGCTGACCACATTGAGATCGGTCTTGTCCATGGCGTTGACAAACTCAAGATACTGTTCCGTGATCAGCACGATGGGAATATCGTAAATATTGATTTTATTTTTGTCGATCAGGTGCAGCAAAAGGTCCAGCGGACCCTCAAATGCCTGTAATTTTACCGGTATTGCCATATAAACTCCTCTTTGTCTTAAAATAAACCAATCTATATTGTAACCAAAATCGGAGGGGATTGC
>JAMPBI010000086.1 GCA_023666775.1 Alistipes sp.
GCAATCTGGATACCTGTCCGGTGGGCGTGGCGACCCAGAACCCGGAGCTTCGTAAAAAGTTTTCCGGTAAGCCGGAGTATGTCGTGAACTTTATGAAGTTTATCGCGGAAGAACTGCGAGAGCATATGGCAAAACTCGGCGTTAAGACGGTTGACGAGCTGGTGGGAAGAACAGACCTTCTTGTTCCGAAGAAAGGCGTGACCAGCGGACGCGCGAAAAGCGTGGATTTATCCGGAATACTGGATCATTCGTTTTATGAAAAGATGGATTATGACCATAAAAAGATTTATGATTTTGAACTGGAGAAGACTGCCGATGAAAAGGTTCTTTTAAAGAAACTGGGAGCGGCTCTTGAAAGCGGGCAGAAGAGAAGCATTGAAGTTGACGTTTCCAATACGGACAGAACTTTCGGTACGATCTTCGGCGCGGAGATCACGAGAAAATATAACGAGTCCCTGCCGGAAGATACGTTTACCGTAAAATGTACCGGAGCCGGAGGTCAGAGTTTCGGTGCCTTTATTCCAAAGGGACTGACCCTTGAACTTGTTGGCGACAGCAACGATTATTTCGGTAAGGGTCTGTCCGGCGGCAAACTGATCGTTTATCCGCCAAGGGGGATCCGTTTTAAGGAAGATGAAAATATTATTATCGGCAACGTGGCTCTTTACGGAGCGACCAGCGGCAAGGCATATATCAACGGCGTCGCGGGCGAGCGTTTCTGCGTGAGAAATTCCGGCGCGACGGCGGTTGTCGAGGGTGTTGGCGACCACGGGTGCGAGTATATGACAGGCGGACGCGTGGTTATTCTCGGAAGGACGGGAAAGAATTTCGCGGCGGGCATGAGCGGCGGCATTGCCTATGTTCTTGACAGTGACAGAACGCTTTATACGAGGCTGAATAAGGAAATGATTTCCATCGAGTCCGTGACGGATAAGTACGACGTTTTCGAGCTGAAGGAAATGATCAAGGATCATGTGGCGTATACCAATTCCGCGAAGGGCAAAGAGATACTGGATAATTTCGGGGAGTATCTTCCGTATTTTAAGAAGATCATTCCGAATGACTATAAGAAAATGCTGAATAAGATCGTCCAGATGGAAGAAAAGGGCTTGAGCAGCGAACAGGCGCAGATTGAAGCATTTTATGCCGTTACGAAAAACTAAAAGGAGGAGAAGGTCATGGGAAAAGCAACAGGATTTATGGAATTTGAACGTGAGGTCAGCAAGGCTGTGGAACCCTTAAACAGAATTAAGAATTTTAATGAGTTTCACGCTCCTCTTTCCGAAAAAAGGCAGAGACAGCAGGCGGCAAGGTGTATGGACTGCGGCGTGCCGTTTTGTCAGGCGGGAATGGTTTTAAACGGTATGGCGGCAGGCTGTCCTTTAAATAATCTGATCCCGGAGTGGAACGATCTGGTGTATAGCGGGAACTGGCAGCAGGCGTACAACAGGCTGCACAAGACCAGCAGTTTTCCGGAGTTTACTTCGAGGGTCTGTCCGGCGCTCTGCGAGGCGGCATGTACCTGTGGTTTGAACGGCGACGCCGTCTGCACCAAGGAAAACGAGCGGGCAATTATTGAAAAGGCGTATGAAGAGGGCTGGGCGGCGCCGAACCCGCCGAAAATCCGCACGGGGAAAAAAGTGGCGGTTATCGGTTCGGGACCGTCGGGACTGGCGGCGGCGGATCAGTTGAACAGACGGGGACACAATGTGACGGTATATGAGAGAGCCGACCGTGTAGGCGGGCTTCTGATGTACGGTATTCCGAATATGAAACTGGAAAAACATATTATTGACCGCAAGATCGATGTGATGAAGGCGGAAGGCGTTGTGTTTGTAACCGGCGCCGATGTGGGAGAGAATGTCAAGGCTTCCAAGATCTTAAAGGAATATGACAGCGTCATTCTTGCCTGCGGCGCGGCTAATCCGAGGGATATCAACGCGCCGGGAAGAGACGCGAAGGGGATTTATTTCGCGGTGGATTTCCTGAAGGCAACCACAAAGAGCCTGTTAGACTCGGATCTGAAAGACAATCAGTATATTTCCGCCAAAGGGAAAAATGTGGTTATCATTGGCGGCGGCGATACGGGAAACGACTGCGTCGGAACCTGTATCCGCCACGGCTGTAAGTCGGTGACGCAGCTTGAAATGATGCCGAAACTTCCGGACAGCCGCGGAGAAAATAACCCGTGGCCGCAGTGGCCGAGAGTCTGCAAGACGGACTACGGTCAGGAAGAAGCGATCGCCGTATTCGGTCACGATCCGCGTTTATACCAGACGACGGTTAAGGAATTTGTCAAGGATAAATCGGGTAATCTGAAGAAACTGAAATGTGTTAAGCTGGAGTCCAAAAAGGACGAGGCAACCGGCAGAATGATCATGGCAGACGTGCCGGGCAGCGAATTTGAACTGGACGCGGATATCGTTCTGATCGCGGCGGGATTTCTTGGCGCGCAGAAGTATGTTGCCGACGCGTTCGGCGTGGAACTGAACGCAAGGACGAATGTGGAGACCGAGCCGGGAAAATATGAGACGAACGTTCCGAATGTTTTTACGGCGGGCGATATGCACCGGGGTCAGTCTCTTGTCGTATGGGCGATCCGGGAAGGACGGGAAGCGGCGAAGGCTGTTGATGAAAAACTGATGGGTTATACGAATTTATAGGTTTATGTAAGAAATTCCTTTGGGTTGGACTTCGGTTTGATCCGAAGGAATTTTTATTAGGAATCAGGTGTCAAAAGCGCTGCAATGAAATTCGTGTTAGCAGATTGCACAAAAGAAATCCGCGCGCACTCCATTGCACAAAACATTTCGATGAGCCTCAGGGCAAACATCGTGTTCAGCAGAGGCTTCCACGATGTTAGAGTCTCATCTCCATTGTGCAAAAGTCGTTTGCTCCGATTTCTTTTGTGCAATCTGCCAAGTGAAGTTTATAGGCAGGGCTTTTGACACCCGAAGCCTAATAGGAAAATTAGATTGTACTTGAAATAGCGATTCGGGGGGTATAATGAAAATATAAAGTCGCGGTCCGCGGATATACAGTTCAGGGAAAGGAGATATACATATTATGAAAAAGTGGAAAGAAAATGTGCTTTTTATTCTTGTTGTGTTGTTGATCCTGGGAGGGGGATTTTATTTTTTCGCTACCCGCGTACCGATTGAGTATAAGATCAGCGAAGATTATACGGGTATGGAGTATACGCCGGATATGGAGCTTGTGTCGGACTCCGTGAAACTGCATATAAACGGAACTTATTACGATTACATCTGGGAGAGGAAGTATGACGATTCTTTCCAAGGAGAGTTTGTAATTTCCAGTATACCGGAAACCGCGGAATATCCCGCGCATTTTTCAGCATATGACTCCTATCTGGAACCGAACGGAAATAAAAAGGAAGTTCATATGTGGTATGTTATGTGTGACGACGTATCCGGAATGGCTATTATGGAAAAACGGTTTTCCAATGTTTTTATAGAGCTGAACGGTAAGTATGATAATATATTGCTGTTTCCGGCGCGAAATCAGGAACAGGCGGTTGAGGTGTATCAGGAGCTGGAAAGCGCGATATATGAGAAGGATCTTTTTTCAAAATCCGGGAGCAAAAAAGATATCGGGGACAGGCTGACGCTGACGGAGGATTGGGAACTGGAAGAAAACGAAAACAGAAAATTTACTTTGTTATATCAGAAAAAGCAGGCGGCTTCCATGACGGGGGGAAATGATTTTGCTTATGGAGCCAGCAGTCATATGATCGTGTCAAACTGGCTTGGTATGCATGCGGCTATCGTAGAGGAGACGAGGATTGCGGAAACGGACGAAGGGGATTGGATTGACAAGGTGCTGGTAAATATTGAGCCTTCTGCCGCGGAGGAAATAAACGGCGCGAAGGCAGTACAGGAATGGCATTATTTTTATGTGACATCGGATAACGCTTTTATGGATATTGTTTTGACGGACGAGGATTATATGACGGAATTGGAAGAAATGTTGTGCGGGCAGTAGATATGGGGGAAGAGTTATTATTAAGTAAAAAGGAGGTAATGATTATGGCTTCAAGTTTAGAGTTCGTAGAATATGTGTGCGAGCAGATAAGCGGCGCAGGAGAAATTACATATAAAAAGATGTTTGGCGAGTATGGAATATATTGCAATGGAAAAATCATCGGTGTTATTTGTGACGATCAATTTTTTGTAAAAAAAACAGAAGTGGGCGCAAGTATTTTGACTGACTGTAAGGAAGCTTCACCGTATGAAGGGGCAAAAGCGCATTTAGTGGTAGACGGTATTGATGATCGCGATTTAATGACAAAGTTTATAGCTGCAACGTATAATGAACTTCCAATGCCCAAACCAAAGAAGAAAAAGTAAATTTGGATAATCAAAGATCAGAATTGAGAAATTACAGTTTTTGAAAAGGAATGTTGTTTATTTATGAACGAATATGTAAAGAACCTAAATCGAATTGAGTTTGTTGTTACCATGGCTTGTACCGGAAAATGTAAGCATTGTTCCGAAGGCGAACATTCTTCCTATACCGGGCATATTGATGCCGATGCAGCGGCAAAAGCAATTTGCGAAGTATGTAGGAATTATAAAATTGAATCATTGATGACATTTGGCGGAGAACCTCTGCTTTATCCTGATGTTGTTTGCAAAATACATGAAACGGCAAAAACTATGGGAATACCGGAAAGGGATTTAATAACAAATGGATTTTTCATAAAGGACAGGAAAAGAATCAAGGAGGTTGTCGAATCGCTTTCAAGATGTGGAGTGAAAAAAATCCTTTTGTCCGTTGATGTATTTCATCAGGAGACAATACCTTTAGAGATAGTTCAATATTTTGCGGAATGTGTTATGAATACAGGGATATCAATAAAGCTAAATCCGGCATGGTTGGTCAGTGAAGAGGATAATAATCCTTATAATGTAAAAACAAGGGACATCATTCGGAAATTTTCCTATTTGGAAGTGCCTGTTGGATCGGGAAATATCATATTTCCAAGTGGAAATGCTCTTAAATATTTAGGTGAATATTTTGACGCAAATGCTGTATGTTCAGATCCTTATGAGGAGAATCCAAAGAATATAAGAACTATCAGTTTTTCTCCAAATGGAGATGTGCTGAATGGTAATATATATCAGAACGGCATAACGGAGATTCTAAATGGGTATCAACCATAAATATATTGCAACAATTCCAGACTTTTTAACATCATAACAATACCTGCAAGAAACATAGGAATAAAAAGTATGGCAATCAAAAGCCAAGCCTGCCAATAGTTATTGACTACTTATTTCAAGGCACAGAAAATAAAAACACAATTTAACTTTAAAACATTGATTTTTAACTTTTGTAATGTTAAAATATAATAAAATTAAGTTAAAAGAGGCTCATAATGGATTTATTAACAAGTATTTTTGGGATAGAGGCGCAGTATGAGAATTGGAATAAACAGGGCGTGCTGCCGTTATATATAGCAGGCAGTTATAAGTTCCAGACGGCAAGGCTGAATGGCTGCGAATGTATCATATTAACGCCGGAAGGAGTTCTTGACACACTTCCTGCTTTGAAAAAGCAAATTAAAAAGATACAGGAAATTGACAACGTTCCGGTGGTGTTGAGGTTATCGGCGGTTTCTGCGTATAGAAGAAAAAATCTGATTGAAGGCAGAATACCTTTTATTACGAATAAGCAGGTGTTTTTACCGTTTATGGGAGCATATTTAACAAAGGAGAATGAGGAAACTGCGGAAATAAAAAAGTTTATGTTTTCCACGCAGCAATTAATCTTACTATACTTATATAGCGGGGAACAAAAATTGTACGTTTCGGAAGCGGTAAATAAACTTCCCTTTACGGCTATGACAATGAGCAGGGCAGTGAAACAGCTTGAAATGACCGGGCTGTTTCATATATGGAAAGATGGCGTCAGCAAGGTGATTGAAGCGAGGTATGACAGACATGAACTGTTTGAGAAGATAAGGGGGTACTTATCTACGCCGGTTCGCAGGGTGGGATATTTGGAAAAAGCTAATCGCACAAAAGATATGGTTATTGCCGGAGAAACCGTTTTAGCGGAAGAAACGATGTTAAATCCGGGCAGGCTCGAAACATATGCGGTTTATGTGAAATCGGTAGATAAAAGTATAGTTGTCAATGAACTGATTGATCCGGATAAGCAGATAAGGATTGAATTGTGGGAATATGATCCGAAACAGTTCTCTGATGATTATATGGCGGATAAATTGTCGGTTGCCCTATCCTTTTCGGAGAGTACAGATGAGAGAATAGAAAAAATGGTTGAAGAATTATTGGAAAGTGTGTGGAGGAAATAGATGGTTACAGGATTTACAAAATTTAAAGAGAGATTTAAAGGATTTGAAAATCAGTATGTTATAATCGGAGGAACAGCCTGTGAACTTCTTATGGAGAGCGAGGAGATGAACTTTCGGGCAACAAAGGATATTGATATGGTCCTTATTGTCGAGTCTTTAACAGTAGAATTTGGAAAACAATTTTGGGAATATGTTAAGGAAGCGGGATATGAACATTGGAATAAAAACAGAGGAAAAGCCCAGTTTTATCGTTTTACTTCTCCAAGAAGCAAAGCGTATCCATATATGATTGAAATATTTTCAAGAAAACCGGAATTTATAATATTGGACGAGAACGCAATTTTGTCGCCTTTTCCGATTGATGGCGAAGTGTCCAGTCTGTCAGCGATACTTCTCAATGAGTCGTATTATGATTTATTAAAAGGCGGAAAAACTATAATTGATGGGATCCCGGTATTGGGAACAGCTTGTATGATACCTTTTAAAGCTAAAGCATGGCTTGACCTAAAGAAAAGAAAAATAAACGGTGAAGCAATAGATAGTAAAGATATACGAAAACATAGGAATGATGTATTCAGGCTTGCCCAGTTGATTACCGAAGATACAAGACAAAAACTTAGCTATGAAGTTGAGAATGATATGAAGGAATTTTTATTGGAAATGGAAAAGGAAACTATAGATATAAAGGCGTTGGGTATCCGAGGATCAAATCAGCGTGAAATTCTGAGTTTGCTTTGTCGATGTTATGGAATAGAAACATAAACCAACAGCCAACCCCGCGCAAATAGCAGGATTGGCTGTGTTTTATAATTAAAATAACTTTTTGATCGCGTCGATGGCGCCTGCCGCGTTATCCATGGAAACTTTTGCTTTAACGCCGTCAACAACCTGCTTTACCACATCGTCCGGCAGATCGACGCCGAGTATTTTTTCGATGGTCTTAACCGGATCCTTCTGGAACTGTTCGAGAATTGTTTTGTCTTTCGTTACCGTGTCAACTACTTTTGTGATCTGTGCTTTGATATCCATTTACATTACCTCTTTCTGTTTATTATTTTGCATAAATTTTCATAACGTAAGATATATCGGAAAAAGTCCGGGAAAATTTACCCGAAAGGCGGATTTAATTTGCGGATACGTTATATTGGATTATAGACGCTGGAAATGTGAAAATGTCAGATTTCCGTTGTTTGTCAAAAAAGAGTGTGATATGATTAAGTTTGAAAACAGGAAAGAACAAAAAGTATTTTGAGGTGAAACCATGACAAAGATCCTATTAGTTGAAGATGATAAAGGCATTGTTTCCAATCTGACGGAGTTTTTAACGGCAGAGGGGTATGAAGTAAAAAGCGCGCCGGGACAGGCGGGAGCATTGAAACTGCTGGAAGAGGAAACGTTTCACCTTGTGCTTTTGGATATTTCCCTGTCCGACGGAAACGGCTTTTCGGTCTGCGTCGCGGTCAAACAAACTTACGGGCTTCCCGTGATATTTCTGACGGCGTCGGGGGACGAGTACAGCGCGGTTACAGGGTTTGAGCTGGGCGCCGACGATTATATACAAAAACCTTTCCGTTCAAGGGAACTGGTGATGAGGATAAAAAATATCCTCCGTTTAACAGGTAATACGGGTAAGGTCGTCAGGCTGGGAGAGGTTCTTGTGGATACCGTGAAAGGAATGGCAAGCAGGAACGGTAAGGATCTGTATCTGTCGGCGCTTGAGTACCGTCTGCTTCTTGTATTTTTAAACAACCGGGGAGCCGTTCTTTCAAGAACCCGGCTGCTGGAAGCGATATGGGATATCGCGGGAGAATTTGTCAATGATAACACGCTGACCGTATATATCAAGCGCCTCAGAGAAAAGATAGAGAATGACCCGCAGAACCCGGAGATAATAAAAACGGTACGGGGATTGGGGTACAAGGTTGATTTATGATGAAATTATTTCGCAATCCTGAGATCAAAAAAATAGTGATCGTTTATATGATCGTTTCTGTTTTGGCGTCGTCGGCCGCCTTTGTGTGGGAAATACGGTTT
>JAMPBI010000087.1 GCA_023666775.1 Alistipes sp.
GCAAGTTCCAGATAAATCGGCGTACTTGCCGGATATACGCTTAATGTAAATTCGTCCGCGCCGATACTCTTTCCTTTAAGAATATCCGCCGCCGCGCAGATATTCTCAAAACCGCCGCCTGCGCAGCCCGCAATAATGCCCTGTTCCACATAAAGTTTTCCGTCTCTTACCTTATCCTTCAATGTAAAATCGACCTGACCGTCAAGGCTCACAAGCGCCTTCTTCTCGCAGTCGTCCAGAATGTCCATGAGATTTGCGTTCAGCTCCTCTATCGTATAAACATTGCTTGGGTGGAACGGCATTGCAATCATCGGCTTGATCGTGCTTAAATCCACATAAACCATGCCGTCATAGTATGTAACCTGACCCGGTGTAAGTTCTTTATAACATTCGCTTCTTCCGTGGATATCATAAAACTCTTTAATCGTTTCGTCCGTCGTCCAAATAGAAGATAAACAGGTGGTTTCCGTCGTCATTACGTCAATACCGATCCTATAATCCGCGCTTAACTTGGAAACGCCCGGTCCCACAAACTCCATTACTTTGTTCTTAACATAACCGTTTGCGAAAACAGCCCCGATGATTGCCAGCGCAACGTCCTGCGGTCCTACACCTTTCGCCGGTTCTCCTGTCAGATAAATGCCTACGACGCCCGGCATCGCGACATCATATGTTTTACTAAGAAGCTGCTTGGCAAGTTCGCCTCCCCCTTCTCCGATCGCCATCGTTCCCAGAGCGCCATAGCGCGTATGTGAATCCGAACCCAGGATCATCGCTCCGCACTCGGCAAGCATTTCTCTTGCGAACTGATGGATAACCGCCTGGTGCGGCGGAACATAAACACCACCGTACTTCTTGGCGCAGGTCAGTCCAAACATATGGTCATCTTCATTGATCGTACCGCCGACCGCGCAAAGACTGTTATGACAATTGGTCAGGACATACGGGATTGGAAATTTCTCAAGTCCCGAAGCTCTTGCTGTCTGGATAATACCGACAAATGTAATATCATGTGAAGTCAGTTTATCAAACTTGATCTTCAGCTTTTCCATATTGCCCGATGTATTATGATTTTTTAAAATATTGTAAGCCATCGTGTTTTTTGCCGCTTCTTCTTTATTCGGACGGCTTCCCGTCATGGACGCGATCTGTTCCGCTGCCTGCGCGCTATCCTCCACTACTTCCATGCCGTTGATCAGATAGACCCCTGTCTTGCTTAAATTAATCATATATCATAAACCTCCTATTTATTTTCCAGCCTGGTCCGAATTGCCTTCGCGTATGTATCAATCTGCTCGTCGGTAATTTCTCCCGGTTTCCAGCCTAATTTCACGTTATCGCCCTTATACCTTGGAATGATATGCATATGAAAGTGGAACACCGTCTGTCCTGCCGCCTCATTATTATTTTGAAGAATATTGATCCCGTCACAGCCAAACTCCTCGCTAAGCGCTCCCGCCACCTTCGCCGCAACCGGGAACACCTTTCTTGCATGGCTTTCGTCCATGGAAAATACATTATCAAAATGTTGCTTCGGTAAAACAAGCGCGTGTCCCTTTGACGCCGGTCCCCGGTCGAAAATCACCTTAAAGTCCTCGTCCTCGTAAAGCGCCTGCGCCGGAATCACTCCGTTTGCTATTTTGCAGAATATGCAATCTTCTTTTATCATCTTACAAACACCCTTTCTTTTTCCTGCTACTATATAAAATACCATAAATTATTTAACTTTACAACAAACCTTAAGCAGAGTATTATAAATAGAAAAAACGAATATGAGGTATGAAAATGCTAAATTATGAAGATTTCCAACAGATCAAAGAACTAAAAGAGACCAATAAAGAAGTTTACGCGCTTATCAAAAAAATTTCCGACTTTTGTCTGAATACGCTTTCTATCGGTTTTCACGACCTGAAAAACCATGCCGCGTTTATTTCCAGCTACTGCCAGCTCGCCGTACTGAAAAACGCTCCGTTGACGCAGACCAGAGAATTTTCCCGCATTGAAACCGGCTTGAAAGATTTAACCGGCTTATTAAACGACATCAGTCTTTTGCGTTACAGTTTTTGTGACTCGGACTTTATCGAATGCAATTTATCCGATATCTGGACAATCACGATGAAGTATATAAAAGGAAACGCCCCTGAAGAAGATTATTCCATAGCCGGTACGGAAGTTCTTGACAATTGCGCCTACCGGGTATTCTGTAATCCGGAAAATACGGCACAGGCATTTTACGCGATCATCATAAACGCCATTGAAGCATGCGATAAAAATACTGCCGTTCTTTCCGTATCCCTGACGGAAGAAAACGGTATGCTCCATCTGTCCGTATCCGATAACGGTTGTAAGTTCTCCGACAAAATGCTCGCCGAAGGCACCGACCCGTTTGTTACGGAGAAAAACGACCATACCGGTTTAGGGCTCAGTATCGCGGCAACCACACTCTATATGCAAAACGGCAGCCTGCGCCTTTCCAATACGGCTGACGGCGCAAAGGTTACCGCTGTTTTTCCTCATCTGTGATCACCTGCCAAAAACAAACAATTCATCAAACATTTTTATGGTTTTTAAATTGCCTTTCGCAGTAATATCCCCTGCCATAAAGGCGCGTTGAAATGTCATTCTGCCATTAACGATCTTGTCAAACGTCTCTTTTTTCATTTTCGCGACAATATCCGCATTTTCCTTCACCCCGAGATGACATTCCATCTTACTTCCCCGGATCTCGGCAACCACGCTCTTTTTCTTGTCGTCAATAATGAGATAATAGGACGCGCTCACCCCGTTCTGCGGCTTAAACGCTTTTTTCAGTACGGTAGTATAGTATTCGTCTCCGCCGTTGGCTTCGTCTACCAGCATATCCTTAAATAGTGAGGATAATTCCTCAATATCCTTTTTCTGCGTCTGGACAAACTCCTCGTCCGAAACAAACTTGGAAAGCTGCTCGCTTTCCTGCGGCGTAAAGTTAATCGTATCCTTCATCATATTACGCAGCGTTTTGTTACTGCTTGGAAGCGTTACCGCTTTCTGGGAAATCGTGCGGTAGATTTCCTCTGCCTTCTTTTCTATGATATTGGAATAATCCTTATTAAATTCAAAATCCGTCGAGTCGTCTACATAAGCGCTAAGACCGCTACAGGCTTTCCCCCCGAGAATTTCCCAGGAATCTACCAATGTTGAGTACGCATGCCGTTCGCCATAGGTTTTGGACATAACGATCGGAAACATATAAATCTGACTGATCTTGGCTTTATCGCCGTAAAGCCAGCAGGAATCCAAAAACTCCTGCATCAGACCTCCGATACCCAGCCATTCCACCGTCGTAGAAAGAATAACCGCATCGACTTCCTTTAACGTAAGAGGGAGCGTAGCTATTCCACTGCGGATTTCATATAAATTATAGCGCGCAACATCTACCCTCAGTTCCTCCAGTACCTCCTGGATCTTACTGATCACCGCTAAAGACGGGTCGTCTACCAGACCTCTTCCACCATAATATATATTGATTTTCATAATAACCTCCATCTCCCTGCTTTAATCATAATTGCTTCCTACTATACAAAACAATACCATTATTTGCGTTTTATGTCAATTTAAGCAGAATTTTTCGTTAGCAAAACTTATCTGATCTCCCTCTTTCACCAATACCGGCTCATAGGGCGCAATCCTGCTTCCGTTAATAAATGTACCGTTTGTAGAATCCAGATCTTCTATATAGTATCCGCCGCATTCCATCGTAATAACCGCATGTTTTCTGCTTACCATAACATTTTCCAGTACACAATCGGATTCCGCCCTGCTGCTTCCCACATGAAGCGGAAACTTAGAAAGTATGATATCCGTTCCGCCGCCCGCGCTTACCAGTCTTTTCACATTTAAAAGCTGCGTGGCGCCGTAGGTTGTCTCTTCGGCAAGAACCATCGCGCCGTTATTCCCGTATAATTTATTCTCCTTCTTTCTCCACGGAAACAATAACCCTCTTTTTCTTTTCTCTTTTTTACTTTCTTTTGATAATTCCGCTTCCAGTTCCTTCTCCAACGAAAATATATCCGTATTATTTTTTACGATTTCCCCCTGCTTCTCCGATACCGCATTTTCTTTTTTCGTCTCAATCTGTTTAACAACCGGCATATTTTCCTTTTCCCGGTTATCCGAAAACAGTTCCTCCATAAGACCGTCCATGGTGAAATTGTTTTTCAAAATCTTCTGGTATAAGCCGTATGCCGTCATAACCGTCTGCTGTTCGGAATGATCCAGCCTCTCCAGAATATATTCCATCAGTTCCCTTACGCTTTTACCAAAAGACTGCCCGTCCCACGGGAAATAACAAAATAATAATTCCTCTCCGTTCATAAAAATATACTCGGGATTTAATAACACCGAATCGATATTTAATAAATATTCTTCCGCCCTGTGGATCAAAAGAGTAATCTCCGAAAAAATATTTTTAATATCGGCTATGGAAAATGTCTTACTCCCATATTTCTTTACAAGACTTTCGCTCTGCATGATCCGGTATTGATAGGTGATCATATTATTGATCCGGACAACGGATATCGGAAGAAATCCTTTGATATCATTATACTCAAACATTTTCAATTCATATCCCGATATATTCTGTTCGTTTGTCATGATCAGGAGGTAATTACCGCTCACCTCATTGACAATTCTGCTTTGAAGCATATTACTCATCTCCTCCCGCCGAAATTAATTTCTTTACCGCGTCCGTCTGCCATACAAATTCAACCGGATCGTTTTCCGTGATCCGCGAATATTCTGTTTCCGTTTTAAACATTCCTGATTTTATCTGAACCTGCGGTTTTTTCACCATTGTTTTTACGGAAATATACTCGCTGACCTCTTTGGATAAGCGGTCTAACGCTTTTGTGTCTTTCTCTTTTGCAGCCGGCTTCTCAAACTCATACCGCATACAGCCTTTATCCGCGGCGCAATTTATAATAACGTTATCATGGCAGTTTAACGCAAGAAGAATTAATTGCACAATGATAACCGTAAAAACAGGTATCAGAACCGACGCCTCAATCGTTGCCGAACCATTTAATCTCATAGTAACATTCCTCCTAAAAAACCGGCTAAAATACAGGGAACAAAAGGTACTTTTGTTTTGTAATAAAAGCCTTTTTTAATAAATACACATATCGCCAGAACCGACATGACCAAAAACGCAATACCGATCGTAACCAGCGTTATTTTTATTCCGCAAAAAACGCCGGTAACCAGAACCACCATTCCGTCGCCATATCCCAAGGCTTCGCCTGACAAAAACGATATTCCGAGCAAAATCATTCCGACGGACATTCCCAAAACGATCCCCCCTAAATCATCATGAAACCAGAACAGCCTTAACAAAAATCCTGCCGCAAGGAAAAACAATAATTCCCCTAACTCTAATGTTTGCGTTTTTATATCTTTTACGGTTTCTATTATTAAAAATAAAATTTCCAAAATATATAGTATCTTCATATTATCCTCCACACCGACTGCATGCGGGTCTGTCCGATACCGTCTCATAAGGAACGGTATAGACTACCCGTTTTAATCCGCTGCAATTTATATCCGCATGATATCTGTCCCCGTATTCGGTAATATACATTACGCTACCGTTTCCACCGCATATTTCACAGGGATAATATTTCCCTCCGCCGTTATTCCTCAAACCGGAAATGTCCCCTTTTGAAACGGACGTTATGGATAACCTCAGATGTGTACAATTCCTGTCGCTGTGAAATACCGTTCCCGTTTCCGCAATGTATACCAGCCTCTTATCTCCTTCTCCTGCCGTTTCGCTCCCTCCGCCGTTATCCTCATTTCCAATCCACTTCCGTATGCTCACTTTTTGTTTGCAGGGAAATCCTAGAATTTTAAGAAAATCAAAGGGCATACCGACATAATAATCCACTTCAAAACAGATCATATCTTCGTCAAATTCGGATTGTAATACAGTTATCCCCAATATCCCTCCCTTAACGCCGGCGTTTTCCACAACATCTCCGTCAAGTCCACCGTATAATAACGCAAGCGCCGAACCGGCGTTCGCGCTGTTCTGCGTACTGTACTCCATTTTTGACAGCGTTCTCGCGGAATTATACAACGCTTCGTTTAAACGGTTCTGAAAACTGATCAGATTTATGACATGGATAAATATAACGACAAAAAATACAAAGAGCGGAATAATAAACGCAGCTTCCAATGTCATCGAGGCAGATAAAACTGCCCTTTTGGATTTTGTGGGATTAAATTTTGAGGAGTGAGATCTAATTTTAATTGTCGGAAAACTATTCTGTAATTTTCCCATTAAGGTTACATTAACTATAAACACATTTTCTTCTCCTTTCTGTATGATATATGTGAAAAAAACATAAAATCCAAAAGAGCATTTTTATCTGCCCCGCTTTATGGTCAATAGTGAAATTCTATACTCTGCGTATATTGATATTTTCCATGATAATACGCGAACAGGACATTCCCTTTTATTCCGTACAGATAGCGGTACATTCGGATATGCGGATACCCTTTCGCGATCATATTCAGCTCCATGATATCCATTGTACGGAAAATCTTTTTCTCTTTATTTTCAAGAAACAGCAGAAGCTGCAGATATTCGCCATAATCCAGTCCGTTTTCGTTTCCGCCGCTATCGCCCGTGATCGTTTTAGAAACAATATCCTCCAGTTTCGTTTTCCATTCCCGTGATGTTTTTACAAGAGAAACCGTTCCGCCGTCCATCAGGATCTTTACGTCATTAACCGCCTCCCCGTAAGCCCAAGCCGCAAGAAGCAGATACTCTCCCAGCCGGATAATGCCATATACTCCGGTAAATCCCAGAAGAGCCGTTGCCATGGCAAGACACTCATTCTTTTTTTCCGTATCGCAGATGATATAAGAAAAATCCATCGTAAACCGCAGCAGGATCAACTGCGATATAACTTCCTTTAAATTTTCCTTATCTCCGGCTTTCTTTCCTAAAACATACTCGGTTTCATATTGAAGAAGTCCCTCTTTATTGGGTGACCGGTAATTACTAAAATGGATATCAATATATTTGTTATACAAGAAATCCTCATATAGCTTTTGGGGATCGGTATCCGGGGAATTATCGCTCATGGAAAAACCGCAATGCATAGAAGACAGATCCTTATAAGACGAACTATTTGTGGAAATACTGCCCACATCGTCAATCACCAGTTTTAACTGATTATTCGTAAGAACATTTTTTATCTTTTCCAGCGCGTCCAGACTCATTCCTTCTCCAAGGCTTAACCCGCCATAATTAAATTGTATGGAACCTGCCGGATATTGACTGCACACCGCAATGCAGTCGTCTATCATTCCATATACTCCACCGATACTGTCTATATCCATATAACAGCCGGCAAGTCCCGAAACAGCCCCTTCCATTTCCGTCAAAACATTCCTGCAGTCTAAAAGCTGACGATTTAACGTATCCAAATCGCAAAGGGAATTTGCTTCTCCCGTTTCATACTTTTCCAGTTCATCAAATTCCTGTGAAAACGCCGTATTCACCGAATCGCTTAATGACGCTCTGTTCTTATCCAATACTCCCCTTGACGCCGACAAATTTCCCATAAGAGTGCGGGTATCCTGCCGTATTTCCTCGATCAGGCTTAAAGACTGGTCAATCTTCTCCTGCGTCTTTTGGATCACGGATAAAATATCATACGCCCCGGAACGGAAACCGCCGTCGAAAAAATACCCTCTGGTAAGCGGATAATTATATACATAAATGATCCAGTCCAGTTCGCCTTTTAAATCTTCCAGTTTTTCCGTGACGGAATAATATTTTCCGCTGACCGCCTGATAAACCAGATCTTCCTCCACCCCGACATTCGATTTAGCCTTTCCGTTTGAACAGATCCTTTTTACGAAATTATCTGTTCCGCTGAGTTTTCCAAAAAACCGGGCAACTCCGGTGGAAGTGGTCTTTACTCCCTCCACATACATAAGAAGTTTTAGGATCTTCCCGTCAATCTTACCTGCCTCTTTCTGTCTCTTCGTCAATTCCTCCGTTACCTCCTCCATATTTTTTGTTTTTGCGCTTTCCTCCATCTGCGGCACAAAATCCATAATGCTGTTATCAAACTGCCCGTATCGCATATATCCGGTAATTTCATCATAAAAATACTCTCCGTTATTATCCGTAAGCATTTTTATTTCCTCCAACGAAACACCCTTTAACGTCACTCCATACGGATCAAAACCGCTACGGATATCACAGTTCTCCTTTATGTATTGATACAGACTTTGTTCCACATCGGTCCGATCTCCGGTCACGCCGCCAAAAACTTCATACTTGTCCAGTACCGGT
>JAMPBI010000088.1 GCA_023666775.1 Alistipes sp.
TCTGTCAACACCCATTTTCGTAGTATGAACTTTGTCTATATTGGATAATAATATCCCTTTATCCATATATCATCATCTCCATAAACTGGAATTTATCTTTTCTTCGGTTTCATTAGAACGATACTGTATGCACCCAATAACGTATATATGATAACAAGCCCAATTAGGCTTATTGTTTTATATCCGCTGAATGTAGTAAAGCAGTACGGCAAGGCACATATATCAATAAAGCCATGCAGGATAATCGGCACCCACAGATTATTCGTCCTTTTATATATCGCCCCAAAATACAAACCCATTCCGATAGTCGAAATTACTTTAAATAGAATTACAAGCGGCTTCATACCAATCATACCAGGAATATGTCCCAATCCGAAAACGACTGATGATACCCATATGGCAATAACCGTATGACATTCCTTATTATGAGCAATTTTATCAACAATGTTAAGGAACAAACCTCTAACATATAATTCCTCAATAATCGCTACCCCAAAATAATACAAAACGCCTTCAATCAGGATTTTCCATACACTTGGATGGTAATCAAAAGGTACAAGTCCAATGATAAACGCCACGCAAGATAAAACGCCCGCTATAATGCCCGCAAAAGCGTACTTTTTTAATCCCTCCGCCAACCCGGAAGTGTGAAGTCCAAGTGGCCAGTCTTTTCCAAATGATTTCAGAACAAGCCATGCAAAAAATCCTATGATCAGAAAATTTACCAACAGACTAATAATATATGGCGTCACATCAGAAAAACGGCAATTTACAAACAATACCGCAGGCAAGCCGGATATATCCATAAAAGCTAAGATTAATGTTAAGACTGTCATAATAGTTATCTGTTTCTTATTCATGTACTAATTCCTCAATTACAAATCCACTATTCCTCAAAGTAAGAATTTCGCCGCCTATTCCCATAACATAAGAATAATACATAAAAATACCTCCGCTAAATTTCAAATATATCATACAATATTTACTGCTTATTTCAAGGCATGGATAAAGTCGAATATACTTTTATACATTGAAAATGTATATTTACAGACTCGTTTTTAGTTGGTACACAATTCCGAAAGAGAAGTTCAAAACCCCGCTCTGCGATACAAACAAATAACGCAGCAACACAACCTTACGCCAACGAAGCCGTAACCCCATACTTATTTACAAACTCTTCCGCCGGGATCGGGCGGCTGTAATAGAACCCCTGTACCGTGTCGCAGCCGTAAGAAGCGACAAGCTCAAGCTGTTCCTTATTCTCTATTCCCTCAAATACGATCTTGTAATCAACGTCATTTAACATGGTGATCAGCGATTTGATAACGGCGCGTCCCTTATCCGTATTTAAGGATTCCCGCGCGAATATGCCGTCAAGTTTGATGATATCCGCAGGAATATTGGCGATCTGGTTCAGGGAGGAATAGCCTGCCCCAAAATCATCGACGCTGATCTGAAATCCTTCTTTCCGAAGACAGCTTATCGTCTCAACAATGCTGGAAAGGTTATTGACAAATGTTGATTCCACCAGTTCAAACTCAATCAGTTCCGGATTGATCCGATACTGCTTCTGAAGATTAAAAATATTTTCCGCGAATTTAAGACTGGTAAATTCCTGCTTTGAAACATTGACCGAAATGGCATATACCTTTTTTCCCGCGTCCAGACACTTCCGCTGGAAAGCGAATACCTTCTCAATCATAATTTTATCCAGCCGGTCGATCAGACCGATACTCTCAAGAACCGGGATAAAACGTCCGGGCATGATAATACCGCCCTGCTCGTCACGCATTCTTACAAGAGCTTCGCCGCCGACAACACATTTTTTGGAAATCGACACCTTAGGCTGAATGTACAGTTCTATGCCGCCGTTTACGGACGAACGGATAAACATATTGGACATGTGCATGTTTTCGTAATGCGCTTTGCAGTTGGTATCGGTAAATACCTGACAGTTGGTATTAAACGTACCCTTGATTGCCTTTTTGGCTAGGTTCGCCCTGTCCGTCGCCATTCGGACGTCAATACTCCTGTCCTCATAAAAATATATTCCGATATACACATGATTATAGACCAGCGGGTAACGCCCGGAAAGTATATTTTCAAACTCCCGGCTCTTCCCCGTAAGATAAGATATCAGGTCTTCCTCCGACATATCCTTCATATCATAGATACCACGGAACTGGTCAAATCCCATGCCATATGCCGCAAGACAGAGCGGTTCGTTGATAAAGAAAAAGGAAGCCATATCCTCCATTACCCGGTCGCCTTCCTGCATACCGTAAAAATCATTGATATATTTGAAATTACTGATATCCAGAGCAATAAAAGCCAACGCCTTTTCACTCTCTTCGACTAAAGAAACAGCTTTACTGATAAATTCGTTATTGCCGGATTGGATCGTATAAAAATTATTCATAGGCACCTCCAATACGATAAAAAAATTACCACGCAATTTCCTATTAAATAAAATAAGAAGTATCCATTTGTATCCCTATCTTAATTTTACTATTTTCCTGCCATTTACTCAACTTCTTTTTGAAAAAACGATTTCCAATCTTTAAATGCCATTATAAGCCGCGACAACCTTCCAAAGCCCGTCCAGATCCTCCACAATATGATCCGCGCCGTATTGCAAAAACTCCTCACGGCTGCCGTAACCCCATAACACCGCCGTGCAGGCAATACCGCATTCCTTTGCGCCGCAGATATCATGCATTCGGTCGCCAATCATAAGAACTTCGGATTTATCCTCAATACCACAGCGTTCAAACGCGTCCCTTATAACGTCCGCCTTTGTCTCATATCCTGCGTCCAGACGGCTTCCACACATACAATGAAAATATTTTCCAAGTCCGAAATGTTCCATGATCTGTACCGCGTAATGCTCCGGCTTCGACGTAGCCAGCACATGCTTTATGCCTTTTCGCGTACATTGATCCAAAAACTCCGGTATGCCCGCGTAGACCTCGTTTTCAAACAAACCCTTCACGCCGAAATATTCCCTGTAATAAGTTACGCCCAGCTTCGCCGTCTCCTCGTCAAAACCGTAATATTTTTTGAAGGATTCCATGAGCGGCGGTCCGATGAACGGATACAGTTCGCTCCTATCCGGGGCTTTGATACCGAATTTTTCCAAGGCGTACATAACGGAATTGGTTATACCGATCCCCGGATCCGTCAGCGTTCCGTCCAGATCCCAAAATAAATATGAAAATCCCACTACTCGTCCTCTCCCATATCCTGTGCCGGACCGGTAAACGGTTCCTCAATCTCCCTGCCTTCCATAACAATCGTTCCGCCTCTGCCGACTTTGTAAATATTCTTCGCGATCCAGAAAGTGGTGATAAGATCCGTAACCCCGCTGAAAACAAGTCCTATTCCGATCAGCATGATCAGCGTTGTCACCGCGGAAAACGGATTAAATATCAAAACAAGACCGAAAAGGATATTGAGTACCGCGAAAATAAGTACCGCCGTCGAACCCTGATACTGCATTTTCTGAAGTCCGATCGCGTTCTGTAGTTTTGTGATACCGCTCACCATAACCACAACGCCCAGCAAAATCGGAATAAACGATACCACGCTCTCCACCCGGACGAATACAAAAATACTTGCCAGAACCAGCACCGTTCCGATTACCAGTTCATTTCCCACAAAACTGTACGCCGCGTCCTTGACAATAAAACGATAGAGAAATCCCAGCCCCACGATCAGAATGACCGTCGCAAATGCGTAACCGATGGTCCTTGCCGTAGACGCCGGAAAAAAAGTAAGTATCAGTCCTACAATAATATAAATCGTCGATGTGATCACTGCGTTCCTCTTCATTTCCTTTAAAATTTCCATTGTTCCATCCTCCGTTCCTTAAAAAGATTGTCACACCTTAAAAATACTTCCTCCGATAAACTCCCTGATAATGGAATTTTTCGGAATATCCTCGCTGTTGATCCCCAGAAAATAATCCAGAAACTTTAAAAGCCTCTTTGCCTCATAATACTCCGGCTCCTCTTTGCTGATCCCGAAAAGAAGCGGTTCCGCCTCCTGCTTTAACACCGCAAGCTCATAGATCAGGGCGGAATTGAACATCGCGTCGGCTTCCTCCTGATACGGGAAAATATTTTCCTCTTCTCCCCGCCTTACGGACTCCCACATGCCAAGAGTCCTTGCCGCGCTGGACCCCCTCGTCCTCGCGTCGCGGACCATACGGCGGATCAGCCTGCCGTCCGTAGTCGGGATCCGGTTATGTTCGTCAATATTTAACTGGGTCAGGGCGCTGATATAGATTTTGTATTTATTTTCCCTCGGCACGCTCTCTGACAGTTTATCATTCAGACAGTGTATTCCCTCAAAAACAAGAATATCGTCCTCACCCATAGCCAGCGTATTCCCTTTAAATTCCTTTTTGCCTACTTTAAAATTAAAGGTCGGAAGCTCCACGGTTTTTCCTGCCAGAAGATCCGTAAGCTGTTCGTTAAATAATTTGATATCGATTGCTTCCAGACACTCGAAATTATAATTGCCGTAGGCGTCCTTCGGCGTTTCCTCACGCTCCACAAAATAATTGTCCACCTCGATCGTATGCGGTTTTAACCCGTGCGCTTTCAACTGCACCGCCAGCCTGTGGGAAAACGTAGTTTTTCCCGAAGAGGACGGACCGGCGATCATAATAAACTTTTTCCCCGGTTTTGAGGCGATATCCTGCGCGATATCCGCGATCTTCTTCTCCTGAAGCGCCTCCTGGACAAGGATCAGGTCGTTGATACCGCCGGAAGCGATCACGTCGTTTAACGCGCCCACCGTATCCACATTCAGCATGCTTCCCCATTTCGCGGACTCCTTTAACACGTTAAACAGCTTATGCTGCGGTCGAAATTCCGGCACGTTATCCGGGTCCTCCTTCGTGGGAAGCTGCAACACAAAACCTTCGTCATACGGGAAAAGGTCAAACGTATCCAACATTCCGGTGGACGGCGCCATATAACCGTAATTGTAATCCTCATAGCCGTTCAGCTCATAAATATTGACACGGGAAACACGGCGGTACTTAAATAATTTTACCTTGTCATACATACCGTATTTCTTGAAAAGTTCCCGCGCTTTTTCCGTATTCATGCTTCTTTTCTTAATCGGAAGATCCAGGCTGACAAGCTCCAGCATTTTTAACTTGATTTCCAGAAGAAGTTCCTCGGTCACTTTTATGTCACCCTCGACAACACAGTAATAACCCTTGCTCAGGGAATGTTCCACGCAGACCTTCTTTACCTTTCCCTCCGGCACCACATCATAAAGCGCGGAAAGCATGAGCATGCACACGCTCCGCTTATATGTAAGATTACCGATCACCGTATCCGTCGTAACGAACTCTACCTTGGCGTCGTCGGGAACTTCCTTGAACAATTCCGTAAGTTTTCCGTTTACCTTCGCAAGAATAATGTCATGGTCGAAATCCTTCTTTGCATACTTCGCAAGTTCCAGTAATTGTTTTCCCATAATAAATCTCCTTTATCTTCTATAATATTTTATAAGGTACCCCCGCCTTACATGTCACCATTCGTACATCGCCGCATTCCCTCTCCAGATATTTCGCCATATAATCGATAAAAATGTATTCCAGTCCATAGTGGCCGGCGTCCACAACGGTAAGTCCCGCTTCCACCGCGTCAATCCCGTCGTGGTGTCCGATATCGCCCGTGATCAGCAGATCCGCGCGCTTTCGCAAAGCGTGTTCCGCCATGCCTTTCCCGGAACCGGGTGAGATTGCCACTCTTTTTACTATTTTATCCGTCGCCCCGTAAACTATGACATTTTCCAGTTCAAAACTTGCCTTTAATTTATTGATCCATGTCTGCGCGGTGCTTTCGTAAACGTCGGAAACTTTTCCGATCCCCTCTTCCACGCCGTCCTCTATTCCGGTGACTTCCAGAACCTCCGGCGCCTCCAGTCCCAGCATGGACGCCGCGAGTCCCGCCATCACTTTCACGTCAAAATTCGTATGCGCCGCGTAACAGTTGATACCGTTCTGTATTAATTTCATCAGACGCTTCCCCACAGTATCTTCGGTATTGATTTTACTGATTTTCCCGAAGATCAGCGGGTGGTGGGTTATCAAAAGATTAGTCTTCTGGGCGATGGCGGCGTCGATCACCTCGTCCGTGGCGTCCAGCGCCACCATGACGCCGTGGATCTCCGCGTCCATGTCGCCTGCCACCAGTCCCGGATTGTCCCACGGACACGCCGCGGACAGAGGACAGATTTTTTCGATAATATTGATTATTTCTCTACATACCATAATAGCCCAGCCCTTCTTTTACACATCGGATTTCTTCTTCCAGTTCCTCTCTGCGCCTTGCGGCATGTTCCGTGGAAACTTCCGCGAGGCTTTCATAAATCCTTTGCAGTTTTTTATATTCCTTTTGCAGATAATCCAGCAAAACGTTATCCCGGTTTTCCAGCAGTTTTCTTCCGTAACGGCATTCACATAGGGACAACGGTTTCATTTCTCCCCGCGCGCAGCGGAGTATTATGTAGTACTTTCCTTCTTCCAGAAGCATTTTCTCCTGCCTGATACAATAACCGTGCCGGAAAAGGTACTGCCGCACCAGCTCCACGTCGGTATGGGGCGATAAGATCAGCTCGTCAACGAAAGAGAGAACGTTTTCGCCTTCCGAAAGGAGCTGACAGATCAAAATTCCTCCCATTCCCGCCATAATAACCGTCTGTGCCTCCCCTCTGCCTAACTTTTGCACACCGTCGGACAGACGGGTTTCGATCACATGTTCCAGACCTCTTTTGGCAATGTTTTTCTCTGCTTTTGAGAGAGGTCCCCGCGCCACGTCCATGGCGATCACACGGGGCGATATCCGGTTTTCTGCCAGCCAGATCGCAAGATAGGCATGATCCGTTCCCACGTCGCAGACCACATTTCCCTGCGTGACCATTCCCGCGATTTCCTTTAAGCGGTTTGATATTTCCATGAAGCCTCCAATTAATCCAGATAATCCTTTAACTTCCGGCTTCTGCTCGGGTGACGCAGTTTTCTTAAAGCCTTCGCCTCGATCTGACGGATACGCTCACGGGTCACGTTAAATTCCCTTCCCACTTCCTCCAGCGTTCTTGCCCTTCCGTCGTCCAGTCCGAAACGGAGCCTTAAAACTTTCTGCTCCCGCTCGGTCAGCGTACCGAGAACTTCCGATAACTGCTCTTTTAACAAGGTAAACGCCGCCTCGTCCGCCGGCACCGGCACATTGTCGTCCTGGATAAAATCACCCAAATGGCTGTCTTCCTCCTCGCCGATCGGCGTTTCCAGCGAAACCGGTTCCTGGGAGATCTTCTGGATCTCACGGACGCGCTCTACCGGAAGTTCCATTTCTTTCGCGATTTCCTCCGGGGACGGTTCTCTTCCCAGTTCCTGCAAAAGCTGTCTCTGCACCCGGATCAGCTTGTTGATCGTCTCCACCATATGAACGGGAATACGGATGGTTCTTGCCTGATCGGCAATGGCGCGGGTGATCGCCTGGCGGATCCACCATGTTGCATATGTGGAAAACTTAAATCCCTTCGTGGCGTCAAATTTCTCCACCGCTTTGATCAGACCGAGATTGCCTTCCTGGATCAGATCCAGAAACAACATGCCTCGTCCCACATAACGCTTCGCAATGCTGACCACAAGACGTAAGTTGGCTTCCGCGAGTCTTTTCTTCGCCTCCTGGTCGCCTTCTTCCATTCTCTTCGCAAGCTCAATCTCTTCCTCCGCGGTAAGAAGCGGCACCTTGCCGATCTCCTTTAAATACATGCGGACCGGATCCTCAATCCCCACGCCTTCCGGAACGGACAGGTCGATTTTCTCAAGGTCGATTTCTTCCTCGTTATCGTCCAGAACGATATCGTCTTCCTCCACCACGTCCTCAATAACCGGCAGAAGCACGTCCACTCCGTTGTTCTCAAGGAACTCCAGCACCTTGTCCATCTTATCCGCGTCAAATTCCATATCGGAAAAGAAGTCCATGATCTCCTGCTGCTCCAAAACGTTTTTCTTTTTTTTGGCAACCGCAAGAAGTTCTTTTAACCTCTCCGTAAATTTTACCATATTCTCGTCCATTACTTTCGTCCATCCTTCCAACTAATATTTTATCCTCACTTTAGTGAAATATGCATTTTACTTAACTTAGACAGCTCCGCCTGCTCTTTTACCACGGCTTTCAGCTCGTCTGCGGTCGCCGCGTTACGGCTCCTGTAATCGATACTGTTCTTCTTGACTTTATAGATCGTTTCGTTTAACGCCTGTTCCCTTTCG
>JAMPBI010000089.1 GCA_023666775.1 Alistipes sp.
CAGCAGATTGCACAAAAGAAATCCGCGCGCACTCCATTGCACAGGGCATTTCGATGAGCCTCAGGACAAACATCGTGTTCAGCAGAGGCTTCCACGATGTTAGAGTCTCATCTCCATTGTGCAAAAGTCGTTTGCTCCGATTTCTTTTGTGCAATCTGCCAAATGAAGTTTATGAGCAGAGCTTTTGGCACCCGAAACCTATATGGAGAAAAATATAATGAGAAAACGGCGAAATTATTTTATTCTTGTGTTGATGATGGTTTGGATAACGGGCTGCTCGGTGTATCCGTCTCCCAATGATGAAATGCCAAGCCGGACCGAGGAAGATCCGGCTATAAAACTTTATACGGCGGAGTCCTATGAAAGCTGGGAGGAAGCATATGAAAACGTAATCCGAAACGCGGAGGATTTTGCGTCACTGGTTCTTTATTTGGGGCTTCACGACTTTGACGATAATGGCGTTCCCGAACTGGTTCTTTCGGATAAAATAACGATTGGTGTGTATACTTTTGAAGATTATCATGTGAAACGGATTGCCGACTTATATGTTCAGGAACAGCCTTGGGGTGTAAACGGCTGCCATTATGTAAATAATTGTGTTTATTTTCAACAGGACGGTTCGGACGGAAGTAGTTATCTGTGCTGGACGATTTATGACGGTGAAAGTGTTACGGGATTTTATGATGATTATCAGCCGGAAAGATACATTCTAAATGAAAACGAAGTTTCCCAAGAGGATTTTGAACGCGTTTTTAAGATAAGCGAGATGAAAGATTATCAACGAAATAAACTGTGGTATTTTGGTTTGGATAAGGAAAAAGGTACGCTGCGTGTTCTTTTTGATACCAATCAATGGAAGGCAGACGAGATTATTGATATCAAAACGATTTTAAAAGAAGATTTTGATATGAAATATGACGATGAAATGTCAAGTCGGATCAGGGAGGAACTGGCTGAAAAACTCTATACAACGGTGACATATGAAAGCTGGGAGAAGGCATATGAAAATGTAATCCGAAACGCGGAGGACTTTTTGTGGGATTTAAGTGATCCGTACAAAATAGGAAATCCGGATACCGATTCCGCGTCCTTAGCGCTTTATTTGGGGCTTTACGACTTTGACGATAATGGCGTTCCCGAACTGGTTCTTTCGGATAAAATGGCGATCGGTGTGTATACTTTTGAAGATAACCGTGTGAAACGGATTGCCGAGGAACAAACTTGGGGTATAGACAGATGTCATTATGCAAATAATTGTATTTATTTTCAACAGACCGGTCCGGACGGAAACAACTATCGGTGCTGGACAATTTATGACGGTGAATATGTTACGGGATTTTATGATGATTATGAACCGAAACGATATGTTTTAAATAAAAAAGAGGTTTCTAAAGAGGATTTTGAACGTGTTTTTAATATGAGCGAGATGAAAGATTATCAACAAAATGAACTGGGGGAATTTGAACCGGATAAGGAAAAAGGCACGCTGCGAGTTCTTTTTGATACCGATCAATGGAGGGCGGACGAAGTTATTGATGTTGGAATGATTTTAAATGAAGATTTTGATATGCTTATGAGGTGATTTCGGTGCTATGAAGCTGTTACTCTGTTTGGAGTGCGGCTTCTTTTTTAATGGTAAATTTTGATCATTTTGGAGAAATCGTTCGTTATTATATATATGGATACGGCAGGGAGAGGAGATGACAGTTTGTGAATGATGATGAGTTGGTGGAACAGATAAGACTTGGCAATGAGAACGCGGCTGAAGAATTGATAAAACGTTACTATACTTCTATTTTACATTATTGTAAAATGCATTGCTTGAATTTGGAGAGAGCAGAGGATCTGACTCAGGAGACTTTTTTGAAACTGTTTAAAAATCTGCCGGGCTACAATGGAAAGGGGAGATTTAAGGCGTATTTATATACCATAGCAAATCATGTATGCATTGATGAAAGCCGGAAGAGGAAAGAATGTCCGCTGGAAAAGGAAGAAGAAATCCGGTATGAATGTGATGATATGCGGCGGATTGAGGATAGAGGGGAGATTGAATATCTTTTAAAGGTTTTATCACCGGAGCAGAGAGAAGCCGTTATTTTACGGTTTGGTGAGGAACTTTCCTTTTGGGAAATTGCAAAAATAATGGGCTGTAGTATGAGGACGGCGCAGAGCAGGGTTAGGAACGCTTTGAAAATTATGCGGAAGGAGAAGGAAAATGAGAGATAAGGAATTGAAAAGGTATTTGCGGCAGTGCTTACAACAGGAAGCAGGATATGGGGAAAGGCATGATGAAGAAAATGCAGGATTGGAGGAAACCATAAGATTATGTGCCGGGATCGTGAGGGAACAGAGCCTGATGTTAAAACCGCAGGAAGAACCACGGATAGGTTTTGTACGGTATCTGTCGTATATCTTTCGTTTTGAGGGGGCGGCGATCTTCGGATTGCAGACAGTTACGTTATTTTTTATATGTCTGGCAATATATGCAGCGGCAGGTGATCCAAGTTATATTCCGGCGTTTATGCCGTTGTTTGTACTGGCTGTCATGCCTGCAATGTTTAAATGCCAGTATTACGGAATGAGCGAGATTGAAGCCGTTACAAGGGCTTCCGGTCCGCAGATCATCTTAGCAAAGCTGATTTTGGCAGGTTTCGCAAATCTTATTGCGATGACGTTTTTTATAATTTTTGAGTTACGTTTTCAGAATTTATGCGGAGGGATCGGACAGATCCTTTTATACTGCATGGTTCCGTATTTGGTATGCATGATTTGTATGCTGCGCCTGTTTCGGTCATGCAGGAGGGAAAATATGCAGATATGCGCGATTGTTCTGCTTAGTTCCTGTCTTTGGTGGGGACTGCTGGCAAGAATCCAGCCGTGGCTGTATGAAACGTCTGCTTTTGGTATATGGCTCATTGCTTTTTTCTTTTCCGCGGCGTTTTTTATAAAAGAGGTTTATTTTATTATATCAATGAGGAAGGAAGGGAAAGTATATGGAATTATCGCTTGACCGGCTGACAAAGCATTATGGCAGAAAAATAGCTGTTGATCAGGTCAGCGCAATTTTAAAGCCGGGAGTGTATGGGCTTTTGGGTGCCAACGGAGCGGGAAAGACGACGCTTATGCGTATGATGTGCGCTATTTTGGAACCGACTTTTGGGGAAGTGTTTCTGGACGGGAAAGATGTGATTTCGATGGGAGAGGATTACAGAAATGTTTTGGGATATCTTCCGCAGGATTTTGGGTATTACCCGAATTATACGGCAATGGAATTTTTGATGTATATTTCCGCACTCAAGGGAATACCGAAAAAAATTGCTAAAAACCGGACGGAAGAATTGCTGGAGGAAATGGATTTAAGTCATGTGGCGGGTAAGAAATTAAAAACGTTTTCCGGTGGTATGAAACAGCGGATAGGGATCGCGCAGGCGTTACTGAATAATCCGCAGATTTTGATCTTAGACGAGCCGACAGCCGGATTGGATCCGAAAGAACGGGTGCGGTTCCGTAATCTGATTTCGGATTACGCCGGGGATAAAATTGTTATTTTGTCCACACATATTGTTTCGGATATCGAAGCAATAGCAGACGAGGTTCTGCTTATGAAACAGGGGAAATTTGTATTACAGGGCAGCGTATCGGATCTGGTTAAGAAGGCAGACGGGAAAGTGTGGGAACTGGAAGTTTCTCAGGCAGAGGCAAAAAGATGGCAGGCAAATGCAACCGTGGCAAATTTAAGGCATGAGGGAAAGCAGGTAGTGCTTCGCATTGTTTCAGACGATAAACCGGATAAGACGGCTGTTTTATGCGAAGCTACGCTGGAGGATTTGTATCTGTACTATTTTCCGGTGGAGGAAGGAGTGCAATGAGTATGGAATTGTTTTTGTTAGAGCATAAAAAATTATGGCGTAAAATGAGTACGAAAATAAGCGTTTTTCTATGCTTTCTTTATGTTGTTGTTTTTGGGAGCGTACTTTCATTTCAATGGTTCAGTTTCGGAAGTTTGGACGATTATACGAGTGCTTTTGGAAATAATTTTGACGGTTACGGAATGATTAGGGAAAGGCAAAGATATTCGCTGGAGTTTGGAGGAGAACTTACAGATGAAAGTTTACGGAGGCTGGTGAGGGATTATCAGGAAATCAAAGCCGCAGGCGTGGACAGAGAACTGGAAAAAACGGACCGGACGATCGTTAATGGCTGGCTGGGGACATTGTATCCTGAATTTTTGGATACAGGAATTTACCAAACAATGATGAGTTATGTTGAGCCGGATAAGCTGACGGGATTTTATGAAAGAAGGCAGAAAGTCATTGAAGAATTTTTAGAGAATAACGATCAGAACGGAGCCGAAAGAGAGTATCTTCTGCGAATGAACGCAAAAGTGAAAACGCCGTTCCGATACGAATGGACGGAAGGGTGGTCCAATCTTCTCGGTAGTATGGTCGCGGATCTGGGAATTATAATGGCGTTGTTTCTGGCAATTGTTTTGTCGTCATTATTTGCGGGGGAGTGGCATGATAACACAAGTTCTTTGGTTTTGACGACGAAAAACGGTTGGAAGAGGATCGCGCTTGCGAAAATATTTACGGGACTGTCATTTACGGCGGAACTTTTCATAATGCTTACGGCAGGAAATGTCGTATCGCAGATTTTCTTTCTGGGAACTACCGGCTGGGATATGCCGATCCAGACGATAAAGCTGATTGCGGTTGCGCCTATGAATATGTTTCAAGCGGAAGTATATGAGTACGCGTTTACTTTTTTAGGGGCAATGGGATTTGCGGGTGTGATCATGTTTCTTTCGGCTAAAACAAGGAGTAATATTCTGACATTGCTGTTTAGTCTGGCAGTTGTATATGGTCCGATGACGGTCGAGCGGTATCTGCCTTACGGGGTACAGAAGGTGCTGGATCTGCTTCCGCTGGCAGGAAGCGCAACGGACATTTTCCGTACCAATACGTTTTATATTTTTGGAAGATATGTGTGGTCGCCGTATTTGCTGATTGCGGTTCCGGTTCTGATCGGCGTTTTATGTCTGCCGTTTGCGGTAAAATGTTGGTCGAGACGGTTGAAGGTTTAATGAATATGTCTCACTTCTTCTTTTTATTGCTTAAAAGGCATAAAAACGTTACAATACTATAGAGATAAGCATAAAACAGAAGAAAGGGGTTTTATATGGAAATCAGGGTACTTCGTTATTTTTTGACGGTCGCGCGGGAGGAAAGCGTTACAAGAGCGTCGGAAGTCCTGCATATTACGCAGCCCACACTTTCGCGCCAGCTTGCGCAGTTGGAAGAAGAAGTGGGAGTAAAGCTGTTTCACAGAGGAACGCGGAAAATCACTTTGACCAATGAGGGGATATTACTGCGCAGACGGGCGGAGGAAATTTTGCAGCTTGTGAACAAGACCGAGAGGGAACTGCTGGAACAGGAAGAACTGGTAGAAGGGAAAATTTCCATCGGGTGCGGTGAGATCGCAGCGGTGCAGGTTCTTTCGGAAATCATTGATACATTCCGAAAAAAGTATCCCCGTGTGAGTTTTGACATTTTCACGGCTACGGCAGATGTGGTAAAGGAGCAGATGGACAAAGGGCTTCTTGACGTCGGTTTGCTGCTGGAACCGATCGATATGGAAAAATATGATTTTATCCGTCCGGATATGAAAGAAAAATGGGTGGTATTGATGTGCCCGGATTCCCCGTTGGCGGATAAAGAGTCCGTAACGGCAAAAGATTTGTCCGAACTGCCGTTGATCCTGCCGCGCCGTATGAATGTGCGGAGTGAACTGGCAAGCTGGTTCGGCGATTACTTTGAGAAATTAAATGTTGTTTTTACCAGCAACCTGAGTAAAAACGGAGCGCTTATGGTAAAAAAAGGTATGGCATATTCCATTGTGATCGAGGGAGTTCCGTTGTGGGACCAATCCATGCTCACATACAGACCGCTTTTTCCGTCGCTGACGGCAACGAGTGTGTTTGCGTGGAAGCGGGGACAGCCGTTTAGTTTGGCGGCAACGAGATTTATCGATCATTTAAAATGCTTTTTAGGCATGACAAACCATAAAAATCAAGTATTTGATATCGATTAGAACTCCATTTTATAATATAAGTGCAGTCAGGAATGATAAAGTTCCGGACGGCACTTATTTTTTTGGATTGATAGGAAAAATCCGGACTTAACGGCAGAGAAGAAATTACCTTCTCGCTGGTACAATAAAATGATAACTTTGGAGGTATTGATCATGAAAAAAACATTTGCTATTTTACTTTCTTTATCTATGGCTGTCAGTCTTGCCGCCTGCGGTAATTCCGTAAATCAGGTGGAAACGCCTCCCGCGACGGTTGGAAGTCCGGCGGAAAATAATGCGGACAACGTTGCGACGGAAAGTATGAAGGAAACGACAAACGCGCCGGAGACGGTTCGTGCCGCAGAAGCGACAAGCGCAGCCGAAACAGAGCCGGAGACAACGACGGCTTCGGAGCCACAGGGAACGAAAGTGCTGGTTGCGTATTTTTCCGCGACCAATACGACGGAAGGTGTGGCACAGCGTATCGCGGAAGGTCTGAACGCGGATATTTATGAAATCGTTCCTCAACAGATTTACACGGCGGAGGATCTTAACTATAACGACAACAATAGCCGTACAACCATAGAAATGAATGATCCTAACGTGCGTCCGGCGATTTCGGGTTCGGTGGGAAATATGGCGCAGTATGACATTGTTTTTGTCGGTTATCCGATATGGTGGGGAGAAGCCCCGAGAATTGTCAGCACATTTATGGAAAGTTATGATTTCTCCGGAAAGACGATCGTGCCTTTCTGTACTTCCGGCGGAAGCGGTATGGGCTCGAGCGCGTCCAATCTGGAGAAACTTACGAGCGGCGCCCAGTGGCTTTCCGGCAGACGCCTGAACGGAGGAGATTCACCGGAAACGATCATGGAATGGGTAAACGGACTTGGATTGAATATAGGAGAATAGATTTGAAAATGAAGACAAGAATGACGATCGACGGCGTAATGACCGTATTGCTGCTTTTACTTATGGCTTACCAGATTACCGGGCAGGAGCTTCATGAATGGATCGGAGCGGGTATGCTTGTAATGTTTTTGCTGCACAATATCCTCAATATCCGGTGGTATGCCGGTCTGTTTAAAGGCAGGTATACTCTGCTGCGTATAGTACAGACGGTTCTTAACATAAGTGTACTCGTTTCCATGCTGTGTCTGGGATATAGCGGCATTGTTATGTCACGTTATGTCTTTACGGGGGATTTATTCAACGGACCGATGGCAACCGCCAGAACAATGCACCTGGCAGCCTCTTACTGGGGATTTGTGCTGATGAGCGTACATTTGGGATTTCACTGGGGCATGATTTTGGGAAATATCCGCAGGGTATGGAAAAATGTGAGAATACCTGTTTGGATCACATGGTTAATGCGGATCATAGCGTTTGGAATTGCGGGATACGGGGCGTTCTGTTTTTATAAAGCCAATATCGTATCTTATATGTTTCTGAAAAATCAGTTTGTTTTCTTTGATTTTGAAAAAAGCGCCGTATCCGTGTTCGCGGAATATATCGCGATGATGGGCTTTTGGATTTTTGCAGGTTTTTATTGTGTGAAAGGGATCCGAAAAATTTTCTTATTGAAGAAAGGAGACGTATGATGAAGAAAATCGGCATATTTATTTTAGCGGCGGCTATGCTTGTAATGTTCTGCGCGTGTGGGAATGAAAATCCCGGACAGGACGCCGCGTTTGCAACCGAAAGTACGGTAAAACAGGAAGAAACAACCGAGGGCAGCGCAGCAGCGGACATTAGCGGAAGCAGCGAAACAGAGGTGAATAGAGTGTTGGAGCATATATCGGAAAATTTTGTACCGGTTTTGGGCGGAACGTTTCAGATGGGAAGTCCCGAGAGCGAGGCGTGGCGCTCGGAAGATGAGACGCAGCATACGGTAACGGTCAGTGATTTTTATATGAGTATATATGAGGTGACGCAGGCGGAATACCGGGAGATCATGGGTGAAAATCCGTCCAGTTTTTCCGGCGACGACCTTCCGGTGGAAAATGTGTCGTGGCTTGACGCCGTCCGGTATTGCAACGCAAGAAGTGAAAAAGAAGGGCTGACGCCGGTTTAC
>JAMPBI010000008.1 GCA_023666775.1 Alistipes sp.
CAAGAGGGATCATCGCGGCATATAAGCAGGAGAAATACGCTTCTTTCGGTGCGGCGAATTACGCGGACGCGTCGAGACAGGCGGTTTTGGATATGATCAATGATATTACGGGCGCACTCAGAAAAGCCGGAAAATAAGAGGGTTTATTTATGGAATTTCGTGAAAAGGTTTGTATTGTCAGACAGGAACAGATTGCGCGAGAGATATTTTCCATGTGGATCGAGACGGAGAATATTGCCAAGAACGCGAAAGCGGGGCAGTTTCTTTCGGTGTATTCCAAGGACGGTTCCAGACTTCTGCCAAGACCGATCAGTATCTGCGAGATACGGGAGAACAGGCTGCGTCTTGTCTACCGCGTTGTGGGAGCGGGAACCGTTGAGTTTTGCGGATACCGGACGGGCGATACGCTGGAAGTGATGGGACCTTTGGGAAACGGCTATACGACGGATACGCGCAAGGCAATCCTCCTTGGCGGAGGGATCGGTATTCCGCCTATGCTGCAGCTGGCAAAACAGCTTTCCTGCGAGAAGGAGATCGTGCTGGGATACCGGGACGAGCTTTTCTTAAATAATGAGTTTGCTCCGTATGGCGCGGTATATATTGCCACGGAGGACGGGAGCGTGGGAACGAAAGGAAACGTTCTGGACGTTGTGAGGAAGAAGAACCTTACGGCGGACGTTATTTATGCCTGCGGTCCGAAACCGATGCTGAAAGCGGTGAAGGCTTATGCGGAGGAGAAAGGTATCGACGCGTTTATCTCCTTAGAGGAGCGTATGGCGTGCGGTATCGGCGCGTGCCTTGCCTGCGTATGTCAGACAATCGATATCAACGAACATTCCAATGTAAAGAATGCGAGAGTTTGTAAGGACGGTCCCGTATTTCACGCAAGGGAGGTTGAGCTTTGATGAACATGAAAGTAAATCTTGCGGGAGTGGAGTTGAACAATCCCGTGATGACAGCCTCGGGAACCTTCGGTTCCGGTATGGAATACGCGGATTTTGTCGATCTGAACCGATTGGGAGCCGTTGTGACAAAGGGCGTGGCGAATGTGCCGTGGCAGGGAAATCCCGCGCCGAGGGTCGCGGAGACTTACGGCGGAATGATCAATGCTATCGGTCTGCAAAATCCCGGGATTGACGTGTTTATAAAAAGAGATATTCCTTTTCTGAAACAGTACGATACAAAGATCATCGTGAATGTCTGCGGCAGGAGCAAAGAGGATTATATCGAGGTGGTGGAGCGTCTCGGGGACGAACCGGTCGATATGCTGGAAATCAACATTTCCTGCCCGAACGTAAAAGAGGGCGGTATCGCTTTCGGACAGAAGGCGGACGCGGCGTTTGAGATTACCAAGGCGGTCAAGGCGGTGGCAAAACAGCCGATCATCATGAAGCTCAGCCCCAATGTCACGGATATCGCGGAGATGGCGCGTGCCGTGGAGGCAGGCGGGGCGGACGTTATTTCCCTGATCAATACGCTGACCGGCATGAAGATTGACATTAACCGGAGAATGTTCGCGGTGGCAAATAAAACCGGCGGTCTTTCCGGTCCGGCGGTCAAACCGGTTGCCGTCCGTATGGTGTATCAGGCTGCCAACGCGGTTTCGGTTCCGGTCATCGGCATGGGCGGAATTTCAACTGCCGAGGACGCGCTGGAATTTATCATGGCGGGAGCGACGGCGGTTTCCGTGGGAACGGCGAATTTTTATAATCCTACGGCGACTTTGGACGTCGTGGACGGAATAGCCGCTTATATGGAGAAAAACCATGTAAATGATATTCAGGAACTGATCGGCTGTGTAAGATAGGAAATAGAATAATAAATTGCGGATAAAGGACTTTTTTGGAACATATGCGTCTAAAAAAGTCTTTTTTGATTGTTTTCTGTTATACTCGATAGTAATATAAAGAAATGAGCCTAAGTAGGCATACCGATATTGCTTTATTATTTAATCATAACAAAAGTATTGATTAAAGTAGGTTTACACATGGGCAAATATGAGTATGTTTTGAAGAGACTGGCGGAATTTAGAAAATCTTTGGATTTGACGCAGGTTGAGATGGCAGAAAAACTGAATATCAGTCAGGAACAATATTCTTATCTGGAGAACGGAAAAGTTAAGATCACGGCGGAAATGCTGCGGAGTTTCAGCAAAATGGGACTGAGCGTTAATTATCTGATTACGGGCAGGGAAGAACGCGGGGATAAAAGCCGTTTCGCGGGTATGTTTGAAACGGTGCGGGACGAGGAATATAAAAAGAAGATGAAACGCCTGATGGTTTATCTGTTGAACCTGATTTTTATAAGCGGCGCGCCGGAGCGGGTCAATGAGAAAGACGGCGGGCAGGATCTTTTGCGTTATCTGGAAAAGTGCGGCGATGATTTTTCCATGATCTTATATGTAAGAACGAAATTTCATTTATCCCAGATCGCCATGGCGGACGAGCTGGGAGTGGGTATCAAGAAATACAGGAAACTCGAGAAAGAGCTGATCTATCCTGACGCGGAGCTGCTTTTTGTTCTGTGGCAGAAGTCCGGGTGTCCGCCCATTTTGTTCCTTGATATCTGCGACCGGGAGTTGTACATAATCGATTTGTTCTGGAATATGCTTTCCGAGGAGCAGACGGCGAAGGCGGGAACGCTTTTTCGCGACGTTGAGCAATTTTGCGGCAACCCGTTGTTATAACAAAAAATGTTAAGATGAGAGGTTAGAGACATGCCAAAGAAGATAATGATACTCGAAGACAACAAAGACATGTTGAAATTTTTATCGGATCTGATAAAGAAAATGCTGCCCGACGCGGAACTGTATGTGTTCCAGTCCATGGCGGGCGTGTATGAAACCGCGATGAACGTCTATATGGATCTGTTTATCGTCGATATCATACTGGATAAAACCGTTCCCGGCGACATATCGGGGATACGGTTTGTGGAAAAAATAAGAGGTGTTTTAAAGTATGAATTTACACCGGTAATTTTTATTACATCATTACAGGACCCGAAATTTTATGCTTTTAATCATTTACATTGTTATAGTTTCATAGAGAAGCCAATTAATCCGGGTTATGTAGAAGAAACTGTCCGAAAAGCGTTACGTTTTCCAAGCAGCAATTTCAACGACCCGGTTTTATTTTTTCGAAGGGACGGCTTGATCATCAATATCCAATGTTCCGAAATCATTTATATTGAAAGTTTGAATCACAAGCAGCATTTTCATCTGACGAATAAGAGGACGGAGATTATTCCGTATAAGACCTGCCGGCAGATCTTAGATGAAATCGGGACCGGTGATTTTGTCCAGTGCAGCAGGAGTACCATTGTCAACCGGAAATATGTGGAGAGCGTTGACCTGGTAAACAGATACGTTAAGTTAAAGGGCGTGGAGCAGCTTATCGGTATCGGAATAACGTACCGTGGAAGAATGGAAAGGGAGTTTCTTCATGCTGGATAGATTATATATGTTGATTGAAGTTTTTGTGGTGACATTGTGCCTTAGTCACCTTTATGGTGAACGCTATAAGCTGGATTATCAGACAATGTTGTTGTTTGTGGCTGATACGATTTTAATGCAGGGAATTAATGACCATTATTTTCCGGATAAATTCAGTTTGCTTATTTATCCGGTGATTGTGGTTTATTGTGTTGTGAAATTTAGGCAGGGCGTGAAAAGTGCTGTGATTAATACGGTGCTTGCGTCTATTATTTTGGCGTTATTACAGATGATATCAGCAATGTGTGTTGGAAGATTAGTGTACATTGGTGTCTCGGAACGGGTTATGATTTTGCTTGCAAATTTGTTAATGTTATTGTTATATGTTTTGTTTTCAAAGTATATTCATTTAAAGAAAATATCTTTTTATTTTCAAAAGGGAGATGTAGTACTATATTATGTAATGATAAGTGGTATAATTGGAATATTTGTTAGTATGTATATGTTTAAAATCTATAAGGGAATGTATACAGGACAATATGTTGCTGTGTGTGCAGCTATTGTTGTTTTATGCATTATGGCAGCAAGCTGGGAACGATACAAAGTAAAGGCGTTGGAAAATGAAATGGAACTTCAGGCATATAAAGTTTATGAAGAGTCTTATAAAAATCTCATTACAGAGATAAGGGTAAGACAACATGATTTTAAGAACCATATCAATGCAATTTACATACAACATATGATGTGCAATACATATGAGGAACTGGTAGAACGGCAGAAGAAGTATTGTGAGGATCTTGTGTATGAGAACCGGTTCGCGGATCTGCTCCGTCTGGGTGATTCCATGGTGATCGGTTTCCTTTACGGAAAACTGGCGGAGGCGGACAGCAAAGGAATTGAGGTGGACTATCTGTTTCAATGCGGCGAGATGAAGACGAACCTTCCGATGTATAAGATCATCACCATTCTTGGAAATCTTATTAACAACGCGATCGAAGCGCTGGAGCAGAACGACAGAAAGCAGCTATTCGTCAGCATAACGGAGGACGGAAAAGAACTGCGTATGGAAGTGCGCAACACGAATGAACCGATTGCGTGGAGTGACGTTACATCTCTGTTTAAGAAAGGGTACAGCACCAAAGGGGAAGGACGGGGACTTGGATTATACAGCATTAAGAAAATGAGCCGGGAGTACGGATTTGATATTTTGTTCGCCAACAAGGAGATTGACGGTGTGAACTGGGTATCGTTTGAAATACGGATCCGAAAAGAATAAGCAGGCGCCGATCGAATGGTCGGCGCCTTCGGTGTGGTTTTATTTTGTGAGGTAATCCTCCTCCTTCGGGTACTCATATTCACCGAAGAATAAGATACATGCGCTTGTACAAGGAATCCATGTTCCAAATAACATACAGCCGGTCAAAGCAAGTTTAAATAATTCTTTCGCGTACTTTTTCATGTTGCACCTCCTTTAACTTGTAATTCTGATGGTTTCATCATTCTTGCAATCGTTAATTGCAATGTATTTAATATAATCACCCAGAAACCAACGGTAATATATTGGCTTTCGGGCATTATATACAACAGAATATAATAGATAAAAAGGATCGTGATAATCTTGATTTTTAATCGGGAGCAGACGCGTTCCGGCAGGACGGGGTGCAGACGGGACGTGACCGGTCCGATATGGTGCGACAGCACAATGCAGACAAGCAGTCCTGCCATCTGATAAAATTTATTTACCGGTATCCGCGGCAAAATCTCAATGGCTAACGTCAGATAAATAAGGGACATCAAAAAACAGCCCCAGTATGTCTTACAATGGATCCCGCCCAAAGAGGAACGGGTGAGGTGTAAGATGAAGACCGCCCAGATGAAAACCGGCAGGTTTTTCCGGAACAGAAATCCTAAAATAAGGAGTTTGCTCAACTCGCCAAAAAACGTTAGGAAAAAGTACCGTAACTGCGCCATCTGATAATCCGTAAATTCAAATTTTTCCTGAATATATTTCATCATAGTTATCACAGCCTTTCCTATTTAACATTATAGTGACCGGAAAAGAAAAAGGGATTTTCTGTGTCGAATTACGCTGTATTTCCGTTGAGATGTCTGAATTTAAGAAATCTTTGTCTATTTTGGAACATGGTGTTCCAAAATGGGTAAAAACGAAAATTAGGTAAAGAAATAGGACGGTTCAGTCAAATTTTTTAACTTAGGCAGGAATAATGGGTATAGTTAATAGGTGTAGTAGCAGGTTTATATTCCATGTCATTTTATGTAAAATTTTACCGGGTGGTGATTTCGAATGGAAGACATTGAAGTATCAGAGGTTGGCGGAAGAATTAAAAACTTAAGAAAAATCAATCATTATACTCGCGAAGAACTTGCAGAGTTAGCAGGGATTTCTCCAAAGTTTTTGTATGAAATTGAATCGGGAAGAAAAGGTTTTTCTGCGGAAACTTTGGTAAAGGTATCAAAAGCATTATCTGTGAGCTGTGATTATATTATGCTCGGTGACAACGGCACGAAACGGATAGAGGGCATAGTTGGTATCCTGCTTCAATTTGATAACGGTCAGATCGGTCGTCTGACCAGTATCATCGAGACAATAAGGGAATTAAGCCTGATGTGATTTTTAAAGTTTATTCTTTCTCCAACGGATCCCTCCGCAAGAGCTTCTTATGGGGCTTCTTTGCGGGGGGATTTTTCCTGTATTTTGTAAAATGTTCCCGTCAGGAAACTTTTTTTGTCATATAAGACCGATTTTACGGGAACGAATAAAATTGACAAGTAAAATGGCTGATTATATAGTAATATACTGTAATATTGAGTAAAGAGGGGGATATATGAGGATTTTAGGAAGAATATTTATTACGGCATTACTATTGACGACGTTAAACGGACAGGCACACACGGGGAACGGATTTTACGGGGTAAATGAAAGAAAGTATGAAAGCGGAAGAACGCAAAACGATGGCGCGGCGCAGAGTGCGGGTCAGGCTGCCGCGTGGGCGGGCGCGCTGCTTGCGGACGGGTCTTACGGTCAGTTTGTTCCTTATTCTTTGAACTGGTATGAAAGTTTATCTGATGTGGAAAAACTGGCGAGAACGATCTATGCCGAGGGCGGAACGGCTTTTGAGGACGAGGAAACCGGAGTCGCGTCGGCAATCCTGAACAGGGCGTACCGGTATTCGCAGCCGCCGGCGGCGATCGTGCAGGGAAACAACCAGTTTGCGGCTTTGACGGGTGACGAGACCCAGAGCCGCTATGCGAGGGAACCGGCGGTGAACACTCCGAAATGGGAACATTCCACCTATCTGGCGTGCCTCATGCTCGTGACGGCGGATAAGGCGGAGTGGGACGCCGTTACGCAAAATCCGGTGGGAAACAGAATGTGTTTTTCCTCTTATAGCTGCGCGAAGGCTTGGGGGGATGCGGTTTTTCGGGATAATGCCGCAACGGGGAATATCGAGTATTGCGACGGGGGCGTTTGGAAACCGGTCAAGAACGTTTATGTGATCGGGTACGGCGACGTTTCCAGTATCGGCAGCCTGTTTTCGAGCGGGAGCGTGCCGGATAATTATTCGCGGAATATCTATTATGAATATCCGTAGGGTGAAAATCAAGTTGCTAAATATACGGCTTTATGGTAGAATAAATCAGACATTTACAATGAAATTGCTATACTTGCCGCGGGTGCGGATCACGGAATACAGGAGGTTTATTTACGATGGAGCAGTACAAGCAGGAATTTATCCGGTTCATGGTGGACAGCGGAGTTCTGAAGTTTGGTGAGTTTACATTAAAGAGCGGCAGGAAGTCCCCGTTTTTTATGAACGCGGGGTTATATGTGACGGGAACGCAGTTGAGAAAGTTAGGCGAATACTACGCCAAAGCCATTCATGAGCATTACGGCGACGATTTTGACGTGTTGTTCGGACCGGCTTATAAGGGAATACCGTTAAGCGTCGCGACAACGATGGCATACAGCGAACTCTACGGTAAGGAGATCCGCTATTGCTCCAACCGTAAGGAGATCAAGGACCACGGCGATACGGGGATCCTTCTGGGAAGTCCGATCAGGGACGGCGACAAAGTGGTCATCATTGAGGACGTTACCACGTCGGGCAAATCCATCGAAGAGACGTTCCCGATCATTGAGGCGCAGGGAAATGTGACGATCAAGGGGCTTATGGTTTCCCTAAACCGTATGGAAAAGGGACTGGGAGGCGAGAAGAGCGCGCTTTGCGAGATTAAGGAAAAGTACGGTTTCGACGCCAACGCCATCGTATCCATGGAGGAAGTCGTGGAGTTTCTTTATAATAAGCCGTATAAAGATAAAATTATCATCGACGATACATTAAAATCGGCGATTGATACATACTATGAGCAGTATGGCGCGAAATAGGAGGTATATTTTATGGACGAAAAACAGTATAAGACGATAAGAGCGGCGGGAGCGTTAAATATTGCTGCCGGCGTAATCAATATCGTGATCGGCGTTACCATAGGCGTTTTGTTGATTGTGAGCGGCGCGAAGCTCCTCGCAAGCAAGTCAAAGCATTTATTTTAGAATATAGAGGTTGATGTGAGAAAGTTAGATAAAAGACATAGAATTGGTTCAGGGGTTCTGTTTTTTATTTATCTTGTGCTTTTAATGTATTATATGTTCTTTGCGGAGAGTCTGGGAAGAGATATGGTGTCTTCGGAATACCATTACAATCTTATCCCTTTTAAGGAGATAACAAGATTTCTTACATACTGGAGAAAGCTGGGGATAGGAGCGGTTGCAGCCAATCTTTTGGGAAATATGGTTGCATTCGTTCCTTTTGGCTTGTTTTTACCGGGGCTTGTCAATAACCGATACGGATATATCGGAATGACCATACTGAGCCTGGATATGAGCCTGCTCATTGAATTGTCCCAGCTCATTTCCAAGGTGGGAAGTTTTGACGTGGACGATCTGATTTTAAATACTTTAGGCGGTTTGATCGGATACTGCATTTTCAGGCAGGTATTCAAGAACAGAAAAGGAAAAGTAACGGAACATGGAAAAAGTAAAGTTTAGCGACAGGACAACATCGGTTGGCGGCGTTATTTCCATCTTTTTGGGGATCATGGCGATCATCTTTGTGCTTGCGGGCGTTGTGCTGTCTTTTATGCACAAGGGAAACGGACCGCTGGTGGTGGGAGCGCTTGGCGTCGCCGCGTTTTTGTTTGACGCAGGCGGGCTTGCCATCGGACTTATGAGTTTTAAGGAAAGTGATAAATATTATCGTACTTCGATCGTGGGTTCCATGATGTGCGGTATTATTTTTGTGTTTATGCTTGGTATTATTTTAATGGGTATTTAGGAGTGTTATGGAGTACAGGGAATTATTGGATCTGACGGGAAACCGCGCCGCGGTTTCTCTGTTTTATGAGGAAAACGAGAGCGTAAAAGAGCGCTATGGGCTGGCGATGGAGCGGATCCGTGAGATTTCGTCCGAACATGGCGTAAAGGCGCCTTTTGACGATTATTTTATCCGGACGGCGGAATTTATCCTGAAAACGGACGGATTGTACCGGCTGCTTTCGGCGGGCGGGCAGGAAAATATGTCCCTGAAGGAGCTTCAGGAACAAAACCGTGAGCTGTATGAGGACATTCTGCCGGCAGCCTACGGGACGAGCTATGCCAATCCGGTTTATGCTGCCAAACGGCTGCCCGACGGTTTCGCGAACATGTTATCGTTTGTCTATACGGAACTGCGCGGTATGATCGTTTACGCGTTTGAGGGCAGGCTTGCCGATATGACGATCTGCGCCGAATTATTTTTGCAGATATACTGTCTGTTTTCGGACGGGGACGAACCCGCCCTGAAAGAAGTCCATGACGCGGTTTACTGGTATGTCAGCGATTACGCGGAACGGACGGTTACGCAGCGTATCCGCGAACAGATCGATCCGGCGTTTTCTTTTGCCACGGATATCATCATGGGGGCGGATCTGACGGATTTAAGGTATCTTTATCGTTTCGGTGAATATATTACGGAAAATGAACTGGGAACGGCGCGTTTTTTAAATACGTTATCCGAAGAAGAGATCACGAAGATGGCGGATACGTTTACGGAAGGATACCGCAAGGGATTTATTCTGGGGAATAAGGATCTGTCGAAGAAAAAGACGGTCAATATCCGCTATATCCTCGGTTTTGAGCGCGTGGTGCGAAAAGCGATCGAAAATTTCCGTAAAATGGGATTACAGCCGACGATCTACCGCGCGGCGGCCTACAGCCTCAATAAGCGTATGCATATCCGAAACGGGTATTACGGAGCGGTTCCCAACAAGCAGATGGAGTACGACCATCGTTTCGATAACGCCCTTTATCTGGATAAGGCGCTGGCGGAGCGCAAATTAGAAGTGATCCGGACGGCATACGAAACCTATAAGGAGCAGGCGGGAGTATTTGCCGGTCCTGCCGTTATGGAAACGTTCGGTGAAGATCCGTTTGAGCCGGAAGTGCGAAAAGAGTGTCCGGTGCTTTCGGATAAGCAGAAGGAACTGTCCGTTTATCTCGATAATGAGGCGGCGCAGATCACCAACCGCTACATTAAGGGCGAGGAGCGCAGCTTTACAATCATTGCCTATCCCGTTCCCGAGATTGGGGAGCGGTTCCCGGAGATCTTTGCCGAGACGGTTAAGATCAACACGCTGGACTATGAACTGTACAAGGATATCCAGCAGAGGATCATCGACGCGCTGGATCCGGCGGAATATGTGGAAGTAAAGGGCAGAGGCGCCAATACCACCGATATCCGGGTGAGCATTATGCCGGTACAAGATCCCCAAAAGGAAACGGTTTTTGAAAATTGCGTGGCGGACGTCAATATTCCGTTAGGCGAAGTATTTACTTCCCCGGTTTTAAAGGGAACGTGCGGACGGCTTCATGTAAGCCGCGTTTATCTCAACGATATCTGTTTTGATAATCTGACGGTGGAATTTAAGGACGGCATGGTCAGCGGATATTCCTGCGATAACTTTGAGGATATGGAGCAGAATAAGGCGCTGATCCGGCAGACGGTGCTGTTTGAGCATGAGACGCTTCCTATGGGGGAATTTGCCATAGGAACCAACACGACGGCGTATGTCATGGCGAATAAATACGACATTGTCTATAAACTTCCTATTTTGATCGTTGAGAAGATGGGACCGCATTTTGCCGTGGGCGACACCTGCTATTCATGGGCGGAGGATACGAAAGTATATAATCCCAACGGTAAGCAGATCATTTCCAGGGACAACGAGGTATCGATCCTTCGTAAGGAGGATCCGGGCAGGGCGTATTTTAACTGTCATACGGACATTACCATTCCTTATGATGAGATCGGCGCGGTTACGGCGGTGTGGAAGGACAAAACGCGCCACGATATCATCAGGGACGGACGGTTTGTGCTGGAAGGCACCGGGGAGCTGAACAGGGCGTTTGAAACTTGACCCTTGAATTTGCCGTCTGCCTAGTGTATGATGGAGAAGAAAAAGGAAAATGTAAAGGAGAAAGCTACCATGGCGAAAGTTGGAATTGTAATGGGCAGCGATTCGGATATGCCGGTTATGGCAAAGGCTGCGGATATTTTGGAGGAGCTGGGCGTTTCTTATGAAATGACGATCATTTCCGCCCATAGGGAGCCGGACGTGTTTTTTGAGTATGCCAAAACCGCCGAGGAGAAAGGATTTAAAGTGATCATCGCGGGAGCGGGCATGGCGGCGCATTTGCCGGGTATGTGCGCGGCGATCTTCCCAATGCCGGTTATCGGTATTCCGATGCATACCACGTCGCTTGGAGGAAGAGATTCGCTTTATTCAATCGTGCAGATGCCTTCGGGTATTCCCGTCGCGACCGTCGCGATCAACGGAGGAGCGAACGCGGGGCTTCTGGCGGCGAAAATTCTCGCGACTTCCGACGACGCGCTTCTTGCGAGGCTGAAAGAATATACGAAGAGCCTGAAAGAGAGCGTGCAGGCTAAGGACGCGAAGTTGCAGGAGATCGGATATAAAAAATATCTTGAAAAATAGGAGATACAAAGATGGATTACAAAAACGCAGGTGTGGATATTGAAGCCGGATACAAGTCCGTGGAACTGATGAAGGAAGCCGTGAAAGCGACGATGAGGCCGGAAGTGATAGGAGGTCTCGGCGGATTTTCCGGCGCGTTTTCTTTGGAGAAGATCAAGGAGATGGAAGAGCCGGTTCTTTTGTCGGGAACGGACGGGTGCGGCACGAAGGTAAAACTTGCATTTATTATGGATAAGCATGATACCATCGGCATTGACGCGGTCGCGATGTGCGTGAACGACGTTGCGTGCGCCGGCGGAGAGCCGCTGTTCTTTCTGGATTACATCGCGTGCGGCAAGAATTATCCGGAAAAGATCGCGACGATCGTGGGCGGTGTTGCCGAGGGCTGTAAACAGTCGGGCTGCGCGCTGATCGGCGGCGAGACGGCGGAGCATCCGGGACTGATGGAAGAGGACGAGTACGATCTGGCAGGTTTTTCCGTGGGCGTTGTCGATAAGAAAGACATTATCACGGGCAAGGATATCAAGGCGGGAAACGTGCTGGTCGGTATCGCGTCGTCCGGCGTTCACAGCAACGGTTTTTCCCTTGTCCGCAAGGTGTTTGAAAAGGAAATGACAAAGGAAGGTCTGGATACATATTACGACGAACTGGGTAAGACGCTGGGCGAAGCCCTTCTTGAGCCGACCATTATTTATGTGAAGGCGTTAAAGTCCATTAAGGACGCAGGGATCAGGATCCTTGGCTGCAGCCATATCACGGGCGGCGGTTTTTATGAAAATATTCCGCGCATGTTACCGGAGGGAAAGAGAGCCGTTGTGAAGAAAGACTCTTACGAGGTTCCGGCAATCTTTAAACTTCTCGCGAAAAAAGGCGATATCGATGAGCATATGATGTACAACACGTTTAACATGGGACTTGGCATGGTACTTGCCGTAAACGCGGACGACGCGGACGCGGTTCTTGAGGCGGTGAAGGCGGCAGGACAGAAGGCGTTCGTTGTGGGAAGCATAGAAGACGGCGAGAAGGGAGTTACCGTATGTTAAAGATAGCGGTGCTGGTGTCGGGAGGCGGAACGAACCTTCAGGCGGTCATTGACGGTATTAACAATAAGACCATTACCAATACAGAGATCCAAGTTGTCATCAGTAACAACGCCGGGGCGTATGCTCTGGAGCGTGCCAGAAACAACGGGATCGACGGGATTTGTATTTCGCCGAAAAGCTATGAGGACCGGGACGCTTTCAACGACGCGCTTCTGGCGAAGATCAACGAGTATGACGTGGATCTGATCGTGCTTGCCGGTTTTCTGGTGAAAATCCCTCCAAAGCTGGTGGAGCAGTATAAGGGAAGGATCATCAACATTCATCCGTCCCTGATCCCGTCTTTTTGCGGCGTAGGCTTTTACGGACTCAGGGTTCACGAGGCGGCGCTTGCCCGGGGCGTGAAAGTCACGGGGGCGACGGTCCACTATGTGGACGAGGGAATGGATACCGGTCCAATCATACTTCAAAAGGCGGTTTATGTGGAGGAGGGCGATACGCCCGAGATTTTGCAGAAACGGGTGATGGAGCAGGCGGAATGGCAGATCCTTCCCCAGGCGATCAATATGATTGCTAATCAATAAAGAAACTATTCGGTTATTGACAAAATCTGTTTCCTTGCAGTATACTTAAAACAAAGTTAGCGGCTACTAACAAGCGTAGCCGCATTTATTAAAAACATAGGTTAGACAATACTAACAAATATTAGCGGCGTGATTGGAGGCGTTTTATGGTCAGGATCATTTTAGATGTCGAGGGAATGGCGTGCGGAATGTGCGAGGCGCATGTCAACGAGGCGGTGCGGAACGCGTTTCCGGTGAAAAAGGTGACCAGTTCCCACGCGAAGAAGCAGACCGTTATCCTTGCGGAGGAAGCGATCGCGGAGCAGGAGCTGAAAGACGTGATTGAAAAGACGGGTTACAGCGTCACGGGGGTAAAGAGCGAGCCTTACGAGAAAAAGGGAAAATTGTGGGGGAAAATACTATGATGATCAATAAACGGTTAATCGGGACGGTAGGCGAAAGCAGAAAATATATAGCGGGAAACGTGGCGTTCCAGTGGTGTTCGCTGGCGGCAAATATCGGCATGATGACCGCCGTTACCAATCTGCTTGCCTCGCTTTTTGCGAAAACCGCGGATACGGACGATATCGCGGTGACCGCGGCAGCGGCGTTGATAGCCGTTGTGATCCGTCTTGTGTGTACGGCGGGTTCAAGCCGTATGGGGTATTTGTCCTCCAAGGCGGTAAAGAAGATCCTGCGGGAAAGGATCTACCGTAAGCTGCTGCGGCTCGGGGCTTCTTACAATGAACAGGTGAAAACTTCGGAAGTGGTACAGGTGGCGGTGGAAGGCGTGGATCAGCTTGAAACCTATTTCGGCGCGTATCTTCCCCAGTTCTTTTACGCAATGCTGGCGCCGCTTACGCTTTTTGTGTACTTATGTTTTGTAAATGTGCCGTCGGCGGTGGTGCTGCTTATCTGCGTGCCTTTGATCCCGGTTTCCATAGCGGTGGTGCAGACATGGGCGAAGAAACTGCTGTCAAAATACTGGGGTCAGTATACGGCGCTTGGCGATACGTTTCTGGAAAACCTTCAGGGGCTTACGACGCTTAAAATCTATCAGGCGGACGCGTTTAAGCATGACGAAATGAACAGGGAGTCGGAAAAGTTCCGCAAGATTACCATGAAGGTGCTGACCATGCAGCTTAATTCCATTACCATCATGGATCTGATCGCCTATGGCGGCGCGGCGCTGGGAGTCATTATGGCGGCGTCCCAGTTCCGGGCGGGAAAAGTACCCCTTGCGGGCTGTCTTCTGATTATTTTACTGGCGGCGGACTTCTTTATTCCCATGCGGCAGCTTGGCAGTTTTTTCCATATCGCGATGAACGGAATGGCGGCGAGCGACAAGATCTTCCGTCTGCTGGATCTGCCGGAGCCGGAGGAGAAAACGGCGGGATTTCCGGCGGATTGTTCCGTCACCTGTGAGAACCTTCGCTTTTCTTATCCGCTCGAGAATGGTTCCGGCGGGGAAAAACGGGAAGTCCTGCACGGCATTGATATGGAGTTTGCGAAAGGAAGCTTCACTTCGATCGTGGGCGAAAGCGGCTGTGGAAAGTCTACGGCGGCAGCCGTTCTGATGGGAAGGAATAAGGGTTATTCCGGTTCGGTGAAGATCGGCGGCGTGGAGCTTGGCGAGATCAATGAGGCGGAGCTGATGAAAAACATCACTTATATCAGTCACCAGAGTTATCTGTTTAAAGGAACGGTCCGGGAGAATCTTCTGATGGGAAAACCGGACGCCCCGGACGATGAACTCTGGGAGGTTCTCGAACGGGTGAAACTTGCGGATTTTATCAAATGTGAAAAAGGACTGGATACGGTTGTTACGGAGAAGGCTTCCAATCTGTCGGGAGGACAGTGTCAGAGGCTGGCGCTTGCGAGGGCGCTGCTCCATGACAGTCCGGTTTATATTTTTGACGAGGCGGCTTCCAATATCGACGTGGAGAGCGAAAATGATATCATGCGTGAGATCGGCAGGCTGGCGGGGGAAAAGACGGTGATCCTGATTTCCCACCGTCTCGCGAATGTGACGGCTTCGGACAATATTTATGTGCTGGAGAACGGAAATGTCGCGGAAAGCGGAAAGCATGAGGAACTGCTGGCAAAGGGCGGCGTTTACGCGGGATTGTGGAATACCCAGCAGAGATTGGAAAATTACGGAAAGGACGGCGGAAAGGAATGAAAAGACGAAGCGGATTTGTAGTCATGGCAAGACTTATCGGACTTGTGCGGCCTCTTGCGGGATTTATGGCGCTGGCAATCGTCATGGGACTGACGGGACATCTTTGCGCCTCTTTTATCACCATACTGGGCGGATACGCGGTACTGGATTTGTTGGGATTGGATACGGCATGGAGCGTGTCGGCGGTATTTGCCTGCGTTTTGATATTTGCCGTGATCCGTGCCGTGCTGCGTTACGCGGAACAAGGCTGCAATCATTTTATCGCCTTTAAGCTGCTGGCGCTGATCCGGGATAAGGTTTTCGCGGCGCTGCGCAGACTCTGTCCCGCAAAACTGGAAGGCAGGGATAAAGGCGACCTGATTTCGGTCATTACCTCCGATGTTGAGCTGCTGGAAGTTTTTTACGCGCACACGATTTCACCGATCGCGATAGCCGTTCTGTTTACGGCGATCCTGTGTCTTTTTATCGGATCGTTTCACCCTGCGCTGGGTGTTTTCGCGCTGTTCGCGTATGCCGTGGTGGGAGTTTTGATCCCTCTGGTCATCTCGCGGTTAAGCGGGGAGGACGGTATGGCGTTCCGCACCAAATCCGGGGAACTGAGCGCTTTTGTCCTTGACAGTCTGAGAGGGCTTTCGGAAACGGTTCAGTACGGGCAGGGAGAAAAACGGCTTTCGGAAATGAACGAAAAGACGGACGCGCTGTCGGCGGACGAGGAGCGTTTGAAACGCATGACGGGGAGAAACATGATGATTACCAATACGGCAATCCTTCTGTCGGATCTGGGAATGTTATTTTTGAGCGCCATGCTTTATAAAAACGGCAGCGTGGATTTTTCGGGCGTACTGATCCCGACGCTTGCCCTGTTTTCTTCGTTCGGTCCCGCCATTGCTCTGGCGAACCTTGGAAGTACGCTGAAAAATACATTCGCGGCGGGAAACAGGGTGCTGGATATTTTGGAAGAAACGCCCGTGACGGAAGAAGTACAGGGTCAGGAAGCGGCGGATTTTACCGGAGCGTCGGCGGAAAACGTGACGTTTTCCTATGGAGGGGAGAAGGTTCTGGATCGGGTGTCGCTTGCGATTTCTAAGGGCGGTGTGACCGGTCTTGTGGGAAAGAGCGGCAGCGGCAAATCGACGCTGTTAAAACTTTTTATGCGCTTCTGGGACGTACAGGAGGGCAGCGTGAAAATTTCCGGCAGGGAGATAGCGGATATCAACACCTCGGATCTGAGGGACATGGAAGGTTTTATGACGCAGGAAACGTATTTGTTTTGCGACAGTATCCGCAACAATATAAGGATCGCGAAGCCGGACGCGTCGGACGAGGAAATAACGGCGGCGTGCAGAAAGGCTTCGGTGCATGATTTTATTATGAGTCTGCCTCAGGGGTATGATACGCCGGTAGGAGAACTGGGCGATACGCTTTCGGGCGGCGAGAGACAGCGTTTGGGACTTGCGAGGGCATTTCTGCATGACGCGCCGTTTTTGCTTCTGGACGAACCTACCAGCAATCTTGACAGTTTAAATGAGGCGGTTATTTTGAAATCCATTCGTGAAGAATGTGAGGACAGGACGGTTGTTCTGGTGTCCCACCGGCAGTCCACCATGCGGATCGCCGATCGGGTTTATTCGGTTGAGAACGGGAGAATGAGCTGATGTATAAGGATATACAAACAAAGAGGGAGAGGGAAAAGGCGATGGTGTCGGAGATGATCGCCTTGTACTGTAAAAAACGGCATGGCGGAGGAAAGAGCCTCTGTGCCGACTGCGCGGTTCTTGAGACGTATGCGAGGCAGCGCAGCGATAAATGCCCGTTTATGGAAACGAAAACATTTTGTTCAAATTGTAAGGTACACTGCTATAAGCCGGAAATGAGGGAGAAGATCCGCGCCGTCATGCGTTTTTCGGGACCGCGTATGATATTTTACCATCCGGTGGCGGCGGTGCGCCATGTTGTGGAAACGAAGAAAGAGAAGATACGATTGGAGCATTGCAATGAAGGTTAAAAAGCGTGGCGAAATGAAATGAGAATTAACGATTAGGATTAACGGTTCCGTTAATTTTAATCATTTTTCGTTAAAACATCAATTATTATCGTTAATTCTTACTGCCTGACAAACCGAAAAGTTCAAATCAGAAGTTTGTTAAGGTATAGTTATCATACTGGGTAAATGATAAAATATTTTTATTTTCAAAAGAATTTTGTGGTTATTTTGGAGACGACGTGTTAAACTATGTCTAGTATGTTATTGATATGAGAACCACAAATGCCGAGTAATATAGTTATATCGGCGAAAAGAAAATAATAATAGGACAGGAGAAAAAGAGATGACAGATAACTATCCGGATTTTGAGCAGGGGATCGATATAACAAAAAGGAAGATCGCGGAGTTGAACGATAAGATCGTCGAATATAAGAGGCTCCACCCGGATTACAAGGGGCATGGCGTGTACAAGAGCATGGTGCAGAGCCTGAGCGCGTTACAGAAGAAGCTGGCGGAATTAAAGCAGACGAGAAAAGTAACCACGTCGGCGGCGAGACAGCTAAAGTATAAAATCTTCAAGGAACTGGTGGCAGAACGGCTCGGACAGGAGGAAATGGAGAAGATTGAGCAGGAAGCCAAGGAGCGGACGCAGGAATACCGGTATAATCTGGCTACGCGGACTTTTGTAAAGAAATAAGTATCAAAAACAGGCACTTTATGCGGTTTGGAACGGCATGGGGTGCTTTTTTATTTAATAGGAAACTGCGCGACAGTTTCTCTATTTTATGACCAGATGTCATTTTTTGTCGTAAATATTGCCGGAATAGCTTGTTGACGGCGAAACTTGGTGTTATAATATATTTGGATTTTTAGATATACCGGGTTATGTGTATTGTATACCCGCGAGGAGGTTCTATTTTATGAGTACATCGAAAAAAACATGGCAGAATACGCTATACATATTCCTTTTACTTGTAGCGGTTTTTTTACTGTTCCGCTGGTATTCGGTTTCCAATAAACGGCAGATCGAAACCCAAAATCGGAATTACGCCATGGATTCGGCACGTCAGACGGTGCTGGGTCTCAGTAACGAATTTACCAATGCCGAGCGCCGAGCGCGCAATTATGCTTTTTTTCTAAGCGTAGGGGTGGATACGCCGGAGATTAACGCGAGAATGTTAAGTCAGCTGGAAGAGAATACGGATTTTGACGCGCTGCGCTTTGTCGATACAGAGGGGGTTAATCTGACTTCCGACGGTACGACTTCCGACAGCGCGGACAGGGATTATTTTATCGAGGGAATGAAGGGAGAGAGCGGAACCAGCATGGTGCTAAATTCCCGTGTTACCAACAAGACCACGATGGTCTTTTATGCTCCGGTGCTGGAGAACGGCGAAGTTGACGGCGTTCTGCTGGGCTTATATTACGCGGAGGATTATCTGAAGGAAATACTGGAAACCAGTTATTTTGGCGAGAAAGCGGACGTCTATCTGTGTACCAGGGAGGGCGAGGTCATCGCTTCTTCCGGCGGGGACAGAAAGGATAAAGCGATATTAGATGTTTTAAGAGAGACCGGGGTGATCGACGACGCAACGGCGGAAGGAGCATGGAAGGTTTTCCGGGGAGAGACGGACGAGGAGGGATTTATTTGTAAAGCAGGG
>JAMPBI010000090.1 GCA_023666775.1 Alistipes sp.
CATAAAAAATAGGAAACTTTTAAAATTCCACTATTTTTTAGGTAAATTTCCTATTTTTTAGGTGAGAATTTTGTTATTTTAGAGGTTTCACTTCGACAAGGGACATCTTACTCTCCGCTTCATCTATATACGAAATATAAACCTCCAAGCAAGTTCCGTCATCATTCAACTTGAACATATGTTCATTTTCAGTTTGATAACCTGTAAAAACAACTTCATTCAAAATATAGTCTAAAATAATCCCACTCTTTTGGTATGTAATAATGTCAATCCAAACATCATCATTTTTACTTTTTATTACCTGCCGAACTTCATGCATATCATTATCTATTGTTTTATCATAAAGAAGATTGCTATCATAACGATACGAAAATTTTTCTTCTATACGTTTCAACCTAAAGACCAATACAAAAGCACTTACCAAAAGAATTATTATTGTAACCGTCAGTAACCCTATTGCCAAAGCCCTGCTTTTTTCTTTCTTTTCCTTATTTTCAATTAAATCTTCTTCTATTTTTCCAGTCACTAAATCAGCAGGATGAATATTCATTGCTACGGAAAGTTTCTCAAAATCTGACAGATACGGATAGGAATTTTCATTTTCCCACTTGCTGATCTGAGATTTGCTCACAGAAATCCTATTTGCAATTTCCTCTTGATTTTTACCGATGTATTTTCTTCTTTTTCTAATATTGTCACCAAGTTCAAATTTGTTCATAATTACATATCAATATACGCTGAATCGACACGAAGATTACCATAAAAATAATATCTGAAATGAACATACACTCTCGTATTATTCTTATCCAATCCCTGTTCAAGAATCTCCACATCTGTTACTCCATTAAACTTTACAATATCATCAATATGATACCCTATAATTTCTCCAGCACTGTCCTGAACGCTAAGCGATACATAAACCCAAAGTAACCCATTCTCCGATTTTGCATTTCTAGCATATCTTAGAATAGTCCTTGTTTGTGCTGCCTCCACATTTATTATCGGCATGGTATATGATAACAAAAAACAAAATACCAACGCCATACATACCGCTTTGAAATACTTTTTCATCTTCATACTACATTCTCCTTTATAAAAAATTTTATTTTTGCATACAAAACATACAACTTTTTGTCAAAAATGTCCATAAAAAATAGGAAACTTTTAAATTCCACTATTTTTAAGAACCTTTTGGTCTGTTTTATATTAATTCACACCTAGCGACTTGATCATTTCCATACGCGCAATCTTATCGGAAGAATTTATTTCTCCTGTTAAAAGTTCAGACACATACCATATCATTACCACATCACCACTCTCGATATTATTCCAAATATCATCTGTTCCATTTTCTCTTTGTATCTGATAAATATTCAAACTGTCATCTTGAGTAGCGGGGAAGCGCTCTTTCAATTCAACATAGTCATTTTGTACATTCAAAACGACGTAATAACAATAACTGTCGACATTCGATTCAAAATTCATATCGGGCTTACCAAACAAAAACAATCCCACATTCACCAACAGCAAAACACCCGCCAAAGCCGTCAAAATAATCCTGACCCTGTTGCGTGTGTCCTTTTCTCGCTTACACTCAAATATTTCTTCAATCGGTATATCCAGTTTCTCCGCCAGAATGAGACACATATTAATATCCAATTCCGTATTTCCGCTCTCAATCTGAGAAAGCGTTATCGTTGAAATATCAAGCCATTCACTCATCGTTTCCTTACTTATTCCCCGCTCCTCTTTCCGCCTGATTACCTTTTTAATAAAATGTTCGTTTCTCATATATGTACCCTGTCCATATACTGTTTTATCTGCTATTTCCGGCTTTGGATCTCCTCCGCCAGTTCATTCAAATAAACCCAACGCTCCATTTTAACATTAAGTGTATTCTCTAACGCCTCCCGTTCCTTTGTCAGCTCATTCAGTCTGCCGGAATTTGTGGCATTCTGTAAAATATCATCATCAACCTGCTTTATTTTTCTCTCCAGCTTCTCAATATCCTCATCGATTGTATCAAATTCCTTTTGCTCCGCATAAGAAAATTTCAACCGCTGAGAATTTTTCTTATCTTCCTTCCATTTTTCTTTGGAATTAGCGCTGTCCATGCCGCTCTTATCCGCCGCCTTAACGTCGATCAGCGTGCCAAATCTGTCCACCACGCCTTTCGCGACCGCCTTCTCAAGATAATCGCTAAATCCTCCCTCATACTGACTAATGGTTCCTTCGCCCTCAAAAGCAAAAATGCGGTCCACGACGCGGTCCAGAAAATAACGGTCATGGGAAACGGTGATCACCATTCCCACAAAATTATCAATATAATTTTCCAATATCGTCAATGTCTCAATGTCCAGATCGTTGGTAGGCTCGTCCAGAATAAGCACGTTAGGCGACTCCATCAGCACGCCCAGCAGATACAGCCTCCTCTTCTCTCCGCCGGAAAGTTTGGAAATCACCGTATACTGTATGTCCGGCGTGAATAAAAACTTTTCGCACATCTGGCTCGCCGTGATCTTTCCGTCCACCGTAGTCACATACTCACCGATATTTTTCACATAATCGATAACCCGCAGCGTCTCGTCCTCAAACTCATTCTCCTGCATAAAACAGCCGATCTTAATGGTTTCCCCGATCTCCACGCTGCCTGCGTCCGGCGCCGTCTTCCCGGTGATCACTTTAAGAAGCGTGGATTTACCGCAGCCGTTGGGACCGATAATGCCGATCCGCTCGTCGCGCAGAACGATATGAGAAAAATTATCAAATAACGTCTTCTGCCCGTAACTTTTGGAAACACCGTTGATCTCAATCGTCTTCTTTCCCACGCGGGTGGAAACCGAACCGATTTCAAGCGTCCCTTTCTCCATTGCTGCCCGCGCGGCGCGGGACGCCGCTTTCATATCCTCATAACGGTCAAGCCTTGCCTGCTGCTTTGTGGAACGCGCCTGACACCCTCTTCTCACCCACTCCAGTTCCGTTCTTAAAATATTCTGTCTTTTCTTTTCCGTCGAGGCAAGCATTTCCTCCCGCTGCGCCTTTTTCTCCAGAAAACCGCTGTAATTCGTATCATAACTGTATAAACTGCCCCGGTCCAGCTCCACAATACGGTTCGTCACACGGTCCAGAAAATAACGGTCATGGGTAACCATCAAAATCTGTCCCTTAAATTTATTCAAAAAATATTCCAGCCAGATAACCATATCGTTATCCAGATGGTTCGTGGGTTCGTCCAGAACAAGAACCTGCGCCGGCACAAGCAGCGTTCTCGCAAGAGCGGCGCGCTTCCTCTGTCCGCCGGAAAGTTCAAAAATATTCCGCTCATAATCCGAAATGCCAAGTTTATTCAGAATTGTTTTCGCGTCCGCCTCAATATTCCTGTCCGGAGCGCTTTCCATACCCCTGCATACATATCCGATAACCGTATCGTCCTTCTCAAAAACCGGATTTTGCCCGAGGTAAGAGACCATGACCTTATTTCCCTTAACCACTTTCCCCTCGTCCGGCGTGACTAACCCTGCCACGGTTTTGAGAAATGTTGATTTACCGGTTCCGTTTACGCCGATCACGCCGATCTTATCTCCCTCGTTAATGCCAAGGGTAATATTCTCAAACAAAGTACGGTTTCCGTAACCCTTCGTTACCTTTTCCACATTCAGAATGTTCATAAGTTATTTTCTCTTCTTATTCTTTAATTTCTTTTTACGCGCTTTCTCTTTCAGCTTTCTCATGGCAAGTTTTGTCAGCGCCTTGTCTCTTTGAAGTTTTGCCTTTAACTTATGGGATTTCAGCTTATATTCCGCCTTTGCCAGTTTCTTCGCGTACTTTGCCGCGCTCTTTTTGATACCGCGGGTGCGTTTTTCCTCCTGCTTCGCGTTCTTTTCCGAAAATTTCAGTCTTTGTTTTACTTCCTTATTGATCGCCTTACCCGCGAAAATCGCGCATAAAACCAGTTGTATTCCGATAACCAGCCGTTCCTGATGTTTTCTTATGATCTGTTTTAATTTTCTCATTGACATTTCTCCCATCTGCCCGACGCTCCGCAAGGGAGTATCAGACCGTTACTTGAAACCGGAAGCCCCACTTCTTCCGACTGCACTACTCCATTATATTTTGCCAGTTCTGTCGCCAGCATATACGACAAAACCGCCGGCGCAAGCCCCGTCGTATAAGAATTGATCAGGAAAAAGAGCGGTTCATCGGAAAGAAGTCCCGCGCACAGCTTGATCAGCGGATAAACCGACTCCTCTATCTTCCAGATCTCGCCCTTCGGTCCCCGTCCGTAAGACGGCGGATCCATAATAATTCCGTCATAGCGGTTTCCCCGGCGGATCTCACGTTCCACAAATTTAACACAATCGTCCACGATCCAGCGTATGGGCGCGTCGCCAAGACCGGAGGAAACGGCGTTTTCTTTCGCCCAGCCCACCATTCCTTTGGACGCGTCCACATGGGTCACCGCGGCTCCCGCCTTTGCCGCTGCCAGCGTAGCGCCGCCGGTGTAGGCAAATAAATTCAAAACTTTAACCGTTCTTCCCGTCGCCTTGATCTCGCCGCGGATCTTCTCCCCGAACCATTCCCAGTTCACCGCCTGCTCGGGAAAAAGTCCCGTATGCTTAAAACTAAACGGCTTCAGATGGAACGTCAGCTCCTTATACTTTATGGACCACTGCTGCGGCAGATCAAAAAACTCCCATTCTCCACCGCCCTTCGCGCTCCTATGATAATGACCGTTCCTTTTCTTCCAGCCTTTATGCGTCCTTGGCGTATCCCATATCACCTGCGGATCCGGACGGACCAAAAGATAATCGCCCCACCGTTCCAGCTTTTCCCCCCTCGACGTATCGATTACTTCATAGTCTTTCCAGCCATCTGCCAGCCACATGAAAAAAACCTCCGCTTACACTTCCATTTGCCATATCCTTGTTAAGATTCGGGTATCAAATAAAAAAGCTATGGCATTATCTACCTATTATAATACCATAGCCTGAAAAGATTTTAAATTATTTTATTGCGCAGGAAATAATAAATTCCCTCCCATTCCATTCCAACTCAAAACGCTCCACATGATAATCGCCGCTGTGGGAATCCGTCTCGCGAAGGCTTTTTCGTATGCCCTCCCCGGTGAGTTTTAACACGCTTTCCTTATATGTCCATATTTGAAAGAACAATCTGTTCTTATCTTCTGCCGTAAGAAAATCTTCATATTCGGCGTCCGACATAACGCGTCTTGCGGTTCTCTCACGGCATTCCCTGACCCGCTCCACGTCCACGCCGATCTCGCCATTTAAGGATATGGCGCATACCGCCAGACCGTCGCAATGGCTGATATTAAAGAAAATACCGCCCGTTTCAAAATACGGCTTTCCGTTCTCCCTTGTCGCGAGCGTGAGCGTTTTCCCGTCTACTCCAAATTCGTCAAGCAGTACACGGTACAACAATCCATACGCAGTCTCATGCTCCTTTTTATGGCTTTTCTCGCCACATATCTCACAATATCCAAGAACATATTGTTCCCTTTTGATAAGCCGGTAATCCATTAAAATAACCCTGTAATTCTTCCGTCGTCGTCTACATCGATCCGCTCCGCGGCAGGCACTTTCGGAAGTCCCGGCATCGTCATGATATTTCCGGTGATTGCGACCACAAATCCCGCTCCCGCAGAAACGTATACCTCGCGGACATGTATGGAAAACCCTTCCGGTCTTCCCAGTTTATCCGCGTCATCGGACAGGGAATATTGAGTTTTCGCCATACAGACAGGAAGACTGCCGAAACCAAGTTCCGTTATCGCCTTTAAATCCTTCGCCGCTTTATCGTCAAACACAACTCCCGCCGCGCCGTAGATTTCCGTCGAGATTGTTTCGATCTTCTCCTCAAGGCTTAACGCGTCGTCGTATAAAACCTTAAAATTACTTTCTTTGTTCTCAAGAGTATAAAGCACTTTGTCGGCAAGTTCGCTTCCGCCTTCCCCGCCCTTTTCCCAGACGTCGGAAAGCGCGAATTCGCAGCCTCTCTTCTCGCAAAACTCTTTCACAAAGGCAAGTTCTTTCTCCGTATCGGAAACAAAATGGTTCAACGTTACCACAACCGGCACTCCGTACTTCTGCAAATTCTCAATATGCTTTTCCAGATTTACGATACCCGCCGAAAGCGCTTCCACATTTTCCCCGGACAATTCCGCCTTCGGTACACCGCCGTTATATTTCAACGCGCGCACGGTTGCCACAAGGACTACCGCGTCCGGTTTTAGTCCCGCCTTGCGGCATTTGATATCAAAAAACTTCTCCGCTCCGAGATCCGCTCCAAACCCCGCTTCCGTCACCACATAATCCGCGAGTTTCAGCGCGGTCTTCGTGGCGCGGACGCTGTTACAACCGTGGGCGATATTGGCAAACGGTCCGCCGTGAACGATAGCGGGCGTATTTTCCAATGTCTGGATCATATTCGGTTTTATGGCGTTCTTCAACAATGCCGCCATGGCGCCCACCGCGTTCAGTTCCTTCGCCGTCACCGGCTTTCCGCTTCTGGTATATGCCACGATGATCTTTGAGAGACGCTCTTTTAAATCCTGCATATTTTCCGCAAGACATAGTATCGCCATGATCTCCGACGCCACCGTGATCACAAAATGGTCTTCCCGTACAAATCCGTCCGTCTTATTTCCCATGCCGACTACGATATTCCTCAGAACACGGTCGTTCATGTCCATACACCGCTTCCACACAATCCTGCGGGTATCGATGTCCAGCGCATTTCCCTGCTGGATATGATTATCCAGTAATGCCGCCAGCAGATTGTTCGCCGACGTGACCGCGTGAAAATCCCCGGTAAAATGGAGATTGAGGTCTTCCATAGGAACAACCTGCGCGTAACCGCCGCCCGCCGCTCCTCCTTTTACGCCAAAACAAGGACCTAAGGACGGCTCTCTCAACGCGATGACGGCGCGCTTTCCCTTTTTGCAAAGCGCCTCGCCAAGTCCCACGCTGACCGTCGTCTTTCCTTCTCCGGCAGGCGTCGGATTGATCGCCGTCACTAAGATCAGTTTTCCGTCTTTCTCATTCTTAATACGTTCTTCCAGTTCGTCCGAAAGTTTCGCCTGGTATTTCCCGTACAGTTCCAGTTCGTCCTCCCGGATATCCAACTGCTTACCCACTTCACGGATATCCAGCATTTTCGCTTCCTGAGCGATTTCAATATCTGTTTTCATAAACATTTTCTCCATTTATAATGAACTTACCTAAATTATAAATGAAATATCCGTCTTGTCAATGCTAAAGTGATTTTTCCGCCGCCTCCAGAGAAGCGTAACCATAAAGTTTCGCCGTATTTTCCATAGTCATACGGGCAAGATTTTTTCCTTCCTTCGCGAGATCCGCGACAAATCTGCCGTACATTCCCATAAGTTCCTCCGAATACGTTCCCAGCTCTCCGCGCAGATACGTCTCATACGAAGTATTAAATACCCTGTCTTCGGAAGTGTGGATACTCCTTGCGTTGCCTGCCATACGCGGAAATTCCCCGGCAAATTCTTCCATCCAGCCGACCTGTATCCGGATCACGGCTTCCATCACCGCTTTACGCTCTTCGGACAATGCCGGCAGTTTGTCCTTAATATTCTCGTATTCCCATGGCACGGTACTTTCCATCATGCGTCCGTATTTCTCCGTGATCAGGTTGCGTCCCTCTTTCATGCACTCGTTAAAATACCACAAATACTCGCCAAGCATTTCCTCCGTCCATGTAAGATACTGGCTTTTCCTCATGACCATGAACGTATCCCAGTCGTCCTGGCAGTCCGCCCTGCCTCCTTCATTCTGTACCTTGTCAAATTCCTTCCATTCCAGCTCCACAATCATATCCACTTTTTCTTCCTTCGACATCAGGCTCAATCCTCCTTAATAAATCTCAGCACCTCGACCGCCTGTCTCTCCAGATACAGAACGTCGCACTCGCTCAGTCCCATTTCCTGCAACTGATCCACGATT
>JAMPBI010000091.1 GCA_023666775.1 Alistipes sp.
TGAACTGGCTGATGATCGTTGCCCACGCCGCTCCCGCGATCCCCATGTCAAAAACAAAAATAAGCAGCGGATCAAGAACGATATTTAAAACCGCTCCGCTGACAATGCCAACCATGGCAAGGGAGGCGCTGCCCTGAAAACGAAGCTGGTTATTTACCACAAACGAACCCATGATAAACGGCGCGCCGAGAAAAATAACACGCAGATAACTCTGTGCGTAAGGAAGGATTGTGTCGGTGGAACCGAGGATAACCGCGACCGGCTTTACGAAAAGAAAGCCGGCGATCCCCAGAAACGTACCCATGATCAACGCCGAAAAGAAACCGGTAGCCGCCATCTTCTCCGCGTCCTCGTACTCCCTTGCGCCGAGTTTTCTTGAAATATAATTACCGGAACCGTGCCCGAAGAAGAAACCGATCGCCTGGATCAGCGCCATGATCGCGAACGCGATACCCACGGCTCCCGTAGACTGGGTATTCAGCCTCCCCACAAACATGGTGTCCACCATATTGTAAAACGAGGAAACCAGCATACTGATGATCGTCGGAATCGACATTTCACAGATCAGTTTCGGTATCGGCTCCGTAGTCAGATAGCCGACCTTCTCGTCCTGAGACATTTGATTTACTTTCATACGAAACACCTCCAAGAATTACTCCGCCCTTTCCTTTGCCTCGTAAAACACCTCATAGCTGTCCTGCCATGCCTTACAGATCAAAGTCAGGTTGTATTTCTCCGCCAGACAGACGGCGGCGTCCGTAGGAACGGCTTTCGACACAAGAACGGGGATCCCCGCTTGGATAACCTTCTGCGCCATATCCACGGGCACCCTTCCCGACGTGAACAAAATACAATGTTCTCTCTCATATCCGTTTAAAAAGGCAAATCCCACCGCTTTATCCAGCGCGTTATGCCGCCCGATATCCTCGGCGCTGTACACGATTTTTCCGTTATACATCAGAAAACAGCTATGGGCTCCTTTCGTCTTCTTATGAATACTGCTTCCGCCTGCAAATGCTTTTGCCAGCTCAAAGATCCACTCCGGTCTGTAAAAGACTTTCGGCAGCGTGTCCATATTTTCCTCCGCCGGACGATAGAACTGCCGGTTTGCCGTGCAGCAGGTCGGCTCCGCTTTGACGCTCTCCGTCAGCGCGGTTTCCCTTGTCAGATAAACACGGACGCGCTGACCGCTCTCGCAGATATCGATACTCTCCACGTCCTGTATTTCCTTCACAAATCCTTCCGAAACCAGTCTCCCCGCCGCCAGTTCCAACAGATTTTCCGGCGTACAGACCAGTTTTAAAATGAGCCTGTCATTTAAGTAAATTTCCATGAAATGTTCCACGGTCACTTCACTTTTTCCGTCAAGTACGCTGTTGTCCGCTTTTACAACTTGGACGTTAAGCGTCTCCCGCACGTTTTTCTTATGGAACCGATCGTTAATGACCATAAAACCTCTCCCTTTTAACTGCGACTTCGTGTTAAATTATAAGCGATTTTTTCCAAAAAATCAACGAGATAGCAAAATTGCAGATCAATTTCCCACCAAATAAAATAGGAAATTGCGGCTACATAATAAGACTGTAGGGCAATTTCCTATCCGTTAAATATATTTTTCAGCTTCTATGCAAGCGCTGCCTTCTCATCGTCCGTCAGTTTATCGACACGGACCGCGCACACCTTATACTCCGGTATTCTCGCGTATTTATCAAGCGCCGCGTTGGTAAGCACATTCGCGTTGCCGTCCGGGAAATGGAACGGCATCCAAGTCTCCTTCGGCGATACTTTCTCGCCCACTCTCGCCGTGGAAACGATCGTACCTCTTCTGGAAGAAACCCGTACCTTCTCGCCGTTTTCAATTCCGAGTCTTGCCGCGTCCTCCGTATTCATTTCGATAAACGAATGACCTTCCCGCTCCATCAGTCCCGGCGTCTTTCCCGTCATCGCCCTTGTATTGTAATGGTACAGGACGCGTCCCGTCATCAGGATAAGCGGGTATTCGTCGTCAGGAAGTTCCGCGCTCGGCACATACTCCGCCGGATAGAACCAGCCCAGACCTCTTGAGAATTTGCCCACATGAAGGATCGGCGTTCCCGGGTGTCTCTTGTCCGGACAAGGCCACTGAATGGACTCGCCCCTGTCAAGCCTTCTATGGCTGATACCTCCGAAAATCGGCGTAACCGACGCGATCTCGTCCATGATCTCTTCCGAGGTAAGGTGCGGCTGCGAATATCCCATACGGTTCATCAGGTCGATAAAGATATCCGTATCCAGTCTCATTTCTCCTTCTAACGTAACCGCTTTCCGCACACGCTGTACTCTCCGCTCCGTATTGCTGAACGTTCCTTCCTTCTCCGCATAGCTGGTACCCGGAAGGATAACGTCCGCGTACTGCGCCGTCTCCGTCATGAACAGATCCGACAGAACAAGGAAGTCAAGACTTTCTAACGCTTTTCGGATATGGTTCTGGTCTGCGTCCGTAACAACCGGATCCTCACCGAAGATGAACAGACCGCGGATTTCCTTGCGGATCGCCGCGCCGAAAACGTCCGTGGCATGAACGCCCGGCTTATTGCTCAGCTTCACGCCCCATGCGCGCTCAAACTTCGCCACCACCTCAGGATTGGTCACCTTCTGGTATCCCGGGAAGTCGCCCGGAAGCGCTCCCATATCGCAGGCGCCCTGTACGTTATTCTGTCCGCGCAGCGGGTTCACGCCGCAGCCGGATCTTCCCAGCTTTCCTACCAGCATCGCCATGTTGGACATGGACATAACGCCCTCCGTACCGGTGGAATGTTCCGTTACGCCGAGACAGTAAATGATCGGAGCTTTCTTTGCCGTCGCGTACATCAACGCCGCTTCCCTCAAATGATCCGGGTCGATGTGGCAGATCTCAGCCACCTTCTCCGGCGTATATTCCTTAACGATTTCCTTTAATTCCTCAAAGCCTTCCGTTCTGGTCCTGATAAACTCTTCGTCCGCCAGTCCCTCGTTGATGATCACGTTCATCATGCCGTTGGCAAACGCCACGTTGGTTCCCGGCTTGATCTTTAAGTGGATATCCGCCTTCTTAGATAAACCGATATCTCTAGGGTCTACAACGATCAGACGGGTTCCTCTCTCCACCGCCTGCCGGATCTGCATACCGATCACAGGGTGGGCTTCTTCCGGGTTGGAACCTACAAGAAGAATGGTATCCACATCATTTGTGATATCCGATATCGGATTGGTCATAGCGCCGGAACCAAGGGTCATCGCAAGACCGGCAACCGTCGCCGAATGACAGACTCTCGCGCAGTTATCCACGTTATTCGTGCCGAACGCGCAGCGCACCATCTTCTGGAGCATATAGCAGTCCTCGTTCGGAGAACGGGAGCAGGCAAATCCTGCCAGCGCGTCGGAACCGTACTGCTTCTTGATCTCGGTAAACTTGGAAGCGATCAGATCCAGCGCCTCGTCCCATGTCGCCCTCTCAAATTCGCCCGTCTCTTTATTCTTGATCAGCGGATATTTCAACCGCTCCGGTGAATGAACGAAGTTAAAGGAACCAAATCTGCCCTTTACGCAAAGGAGGTTCTTGTTGGACGGACCGTCTGCCGGTTCCACGTCCACGATCTTATTGTCCTTTACGATCAGATAATACTGACAGCCCGTAGCGCAATGCGGACAGGTGGTCAGTACCTTTTCTACCCTGCCGACCTGATATTCCTTTCTGTTCTTGGCAACCAGCGCTCCCGTAGGACAAACATTCGCACAGTTACCGCAGGACTCGCAGGTTGTCTCCTTCCAGTCCGGACCAAACGGCGCGTCGATCAGCGTCCTCGTACCGATCTTGCCGTTGTGCAGCGTTCCGTTGCCCGTTACCTTGTTACAGGTGCTGACGCAGCGCTGGCAGTTGATACACAGTTCCGGATAATACGTCAGAAACGGATTTTCCTTCTTCGCCTCAAACTTTGCCGCGCTTCCCGGATAGCAGGTCTTTGTGATACCGTACTCGTTGGACAGATCCTGGAGACGGCAGTCGCCCGATTTGCTGCATGAGAAACATCTTACGTCGTGATTGGCAAGAAGCATGTTCAAAACCTGTTTTCTGCTGTTGACAACACGCTCGGTAGCGGTGTTGACCACCATGCCTTCTTTTACTTTCGTGTTGCAGGAAGTTACCAGATTACTCTTTCCTTCCACTTCCACAACGCACATTTTACACGCGCCGATCTCGTTGACGTCCTTTAAGTAGCAGAGTGTAGGGATCCTGACGCCAGCTTCCTGCGCCGCCTCTAAGATGGTCAGTTTTTCGTCAACCGAAAGTTCGATTCCGTCAATCTTAATATTTACCATTATACTCTGCCTCCTTCCACTACTCCGCAGCCGAAGTGGTCACACCGTAAACACTTGCGGCATTCCTGCATGGCTTCCTCATATGACATACCGTTCTCAACCGGTTCAAAATTATGTTTTCGTTCTCTCGCGGAACGATCGGTTAAATGTACACGCCCGTAATGCGTTCTGTCATTCTCTTTCGGCTCCGGTATCGCTATATCGTCCAGATACTTGTGATGGTATCCCAGATATTCGTCTATATTGAGCGCCGCGATCTTACCCGCGCCGATCGCCTTGATCACCGTGGCTGGACCAAACACGCAGTCGCCGCCGGCAAATACTTTCTCGTAACCTTTCACTCTTGTGGTCGGTTCCGTCTCAAAGGTCTTTCTTCTCGGATTTACGCTGTATTTTTCAAACGGCTCGGAAACAATATCCTGACCGATCGCCATCAGCACGACTTCGCAAGGAACCTCGATCTCCGGTTTATCCGCGTTCGTAACGGAAGGTTTGCCCTGCTTATCATAAACGCTGATCACCTGCGGCTGCGCAACGAACGCGCAGACCTCTCCGTTCTCGTTCGCCTTGATACGCAGCGGCGCGTTGAGCGTGAGAAGTTCAACGCCTTCCTCAATGGCGCCCTGGATCTCGGACGGAAGCGCCGTCATATCGATCTGTCTTCTCCGGTAAATAACCGTAACTTCCTTGGCATGGCAGCGGATCGCGGAACGGGCGCAGTCCATGGCAACGTTACCGCCGCCTACGACAACGACTCTCTTACCGGTATAATCCGGAATATTGCCCCTGCCGATCTCACCCAGCATATCGACCGCGGAATAAACGCCTTCGCTGTTCACTCCGTCCACGCTGACAGCCTTTCCTGCCTGAGCGCCGATCGCGATATAAACCGCGTTGTAATCCTCTAAAAGCTGCTCCATCGTAATGTCCTTTCCGATGGAAACGTTATACTGCACTTCAATATTTCCCGTGGAGAGGATCGCGTTGATATCCTCGTCCAGCCGGTCTTTCGGCAGTCTGTAATTCGGAATGCCGTACCGTAACATGCCTCCCAGATATTCCCTCTCCTCAAAAACAACAACCTTGTGTCCCATCAGAGAAAGGAAATACGCCGTTGTAAGACCACTCGGTCCGCCGCCTACAATGGCAACCTTCTTACCGGTCGATACGTTGCAGTCCGGTACCTTCACTTCGTCCGCCGCTACCTGATCTACCGCGAACTTCTTGAGTCCGCGGATATTGACCGGGCTGTCCAGCAGATCGCGGCGGCATTTCTCCTCGCATGGATGCTCGCAGATAAACGCGCATGCCGTCGGAAACGGATTGTCATGTCGGATCAGATTGATGGCGTCCGCATAACGGTGTTCCCCGATCAACGCAATATAACCCGGAATATCAACATTTGCCGGACAGTAAGAAATACATGGAACCTTCTGCCCGATCTCCGCCTGACATCGGTGGTTGTTGATATGGCTCATATACTCGTCATGGAATAACTCCACGCTCTGCAAAACGATATTCGCCGCTTCATAACCGATCGCGCAGTCCGCGGTATCCTGGATCATCTTAGCCAGCTCAACCATGTTATTAAAGGTATCCATGTCTGCTTTGCCGTCAAGAATCGCCTGCATCATGTTCTCGACCTGTTCCAGACCGTCACGGCACGGAACACATTTACCACAGGTCTGACTTCTTGAACTCTGCAAAAATGACAACTGCACCGCTATCGGACATACACCCGGCGGATTTGCCTTGACGCGCTTGACAAACTTGTCAAGGAACTTTGTCGTCTTCTCGTTCATCTCGTTTTTGTGTATTACATTCTTTTCGTACATGAAATCCTCCTAAAAAAATATTTAGTAAGTAACAATCATATAATCATCATACTATATTTGTATGATTAATACAAGAAATTATTATTTTAACAATGATTTTTTAGAAAAATTTGCCAGTGGATTGTATCTTTAATGAAGCGTTATCGTCAATTATTCATTCCATTATAAAAATTTCCTATCAGAGAACATAATTTGTGCTTCTTGACGCACCTTTTTTAAGGATAAGCCCATCTTCTGCCATTCGGCTAAGAATAACCTGCGCCCTCCTTTTCTTTATATTCAATAACTCCATCAGCCGGGCTGATGTAATGCTTCCGTTATCATTAATATAATCAATAATTTGAATTTCCTGCGCGGTTAAATCTCGTTTGAGCGCACTTTGAGCGCACTTTGAGCGCACTTTTTGATTTTCACGCACTTTAACATTTTTTTGTGTTTTGTCATCGCCGCTTTGTACCATATCCGCTGCTCTATAAAGATTTATCCGTAGCGCAATCTCCATATCAACAAACTCCGGCTCAGGAAGTCCATACTCTTTCATTTCCCGAATCAATCTCGGAATGCCGGTGCCCCAGCCTTCTATCAGATTCATATAAGAAAATGCATGAGCCAGCGCCCTGTTCCTGATTTGGGAATAACCCTCTTTCATTCTGTCGATAGTCACTCCCGGCATCAAACCTCCCGGTGAGGTGATTTCAAGACGGTCATCATAAATAGCAACCTGAATATGCGACGATTGCAAAAAACTGCAATTCATCACGGCATTCATAATAAGTTCACGAATACTGTCCGGCGGCAGCTCATATATATCCTTACGATAAAGACCCTCAATCCGGGCACCGAGACGGATATTTCTCAGGACAAACCGAAATGCCTCCTCAGCCTGCTGCCACAGCGGACCTTCATAATCACGCTTGTCCACAAATACTGCTCGGGTCGTTCCCTTAAACATACCGCATTGAATTTTCGAAAGGAAAGTATCCTGCCCTGTCAGAAAAATATATGCATTCGTCGGATAAATAACGCCTTCTTCGTCCTCGGCTAAGATTCCCCAATTCAGCAGGATATTTTTTGTCACATTCTTTACCGACTGCCGCTGCGCTGCGTTCTTACAATTTGCAAGAGCAACCTCTTTCATATCCGAACAGAGTTTCTTAATGTCTTCCTCCGATACGACTAAATCTCTACAAATAACACTATCATAGGAGCGTCCCTCGGACTCATAGTACATCTCCTGTGTCATTGTCCTGTCCGCTTTTCTGGAAGTTCCTGACACACGCATATAAACGCCGTCTGTGATACCATTCTGCCTGATATAATAGGGTTTCTGCCTTCCCGCACTGATTTCGGCAATAATAATGGTTTTCCCGTCAATCGACTGTGGATAAACGTCCGGAACGATAACCGGCTCACAGCTATCTGAAATCGCATTTGTAATGGCATCCATCTCATGAAAAACGCTATCCTCCGGAATCCCGACAATCTCTCTGGTATCATCGTCAATACCGAAAACAATACGTCCGCCCTTTCCATTGGCAAAGGCAACAACGGACTTCATATATTTTATACTTTTCTCCGGTCTGCTCACCTTGAATTCCACATTCTTGGATTCACCGGCAAAAATCTCTTCTCTGGTCATATTGTTACCTCTCTATACTTTCTTATATATTTTGCACAAAAAGCCTTTATTCTAGCCGTTTG
>JAMPBI010000092.1 GCA_023666775.1 Alistipes sp.
AGATATTTCTGTACCGATATCTGCGACGGCGAAAGTCAGGGAACGGACGGAATTAATTACAGTCTTGCGAGCCGTGAGACGATCGCGAATATGATTGAGATCCATGCCAACGCGACGCCGTTTGACGCGGGAGTTTTTCTTGCGAGCTGCGATAAGGGTATGCCGGGAAATCTTATGGGACTCGCAAGAGTGGATATTCCTTCGGTGGTAGTACCGGGAGGCACGATGAACGCGGGACCGGAAATGCTCACGTTAGAGCAGCTTGGTATGTACAACGCGAAATTTCACCGCGGTGAGATTGATGAGGAGAAATTAAACTGGGCGAAATGTAATGCCTGTCCAAGCTGCGGAGCCTGTTCCTTTATCGGGACGGCTTCCACAATGCAGATCATGGCGGAGGCTCTGGGACTTGCGCTTCCGGGAAGCGCGCTGATGCCGGCGACCAGCCCGGATCTTCTGGCGTTTGCGAAACAGGCGGGGGAACAGGCTGTCCGGATTGCCACGATGCCGGGAATGAAACCGAGCGAGATCGTAACGATGGAGAGCTTTGAAAACGCAATATTGGTCCATGCGGCGGTTTCGGGGAGTACAAACTGCCTGCTGCATATCCCGGCGCTTGCCCATGAGTTTGGGATCGAGCTGACGGGCGATACCTTTGACCGGCTTCACCGAAACGCCCGTTATCTTCTGGACGTCCGTCCGGCGGGACGCTGGCCGGCGGAAGTATTTTACTACGCGGGCGGCGTTCCGGCGATCATGGAGGAAATAAAACGACACCTTCATCTTGACGTGATGACGGTGACGGGAAAAACGCTGGGTGAAAATCTGGAGGAGTTAAAGCAGAACGGCTTTTATGAACGCTGCAATAAGTGGCTTTTGGATTTCAACGCGCGCTACCATGTGGATTTAAAGAAAGAAGACATCATACGTCCGTATGACAACGCCATCGGAACGGACGGAAGTATCGCTATTCTCAGGGGAAATCTGGCGCCGGAGGGAGCGGTGATCAAACACACCGCCTGTCCGAAAGAGATGTTTTGCGCGGTTCTCAGGGCAAGACCTTTTGACAGCGAGGAAGAGTGTCTGGACGCCGTTTTAAAGCATAAGGTTCAGAAGGGCGACGCGGTATTTATCCGTTACGAGGGACCGAAGGGAAGCGGAATGCCGGAAATGTTTTATACTTCCGAGGCGATCAGCAGCGACAAGGAGCTTGGACGGAGCATTGCGCTGATCACGGACGGCAGATTTTCGGGAGCCTCGACGGGACCGGTTATCGGACACTGCAGTCCCGAGGCGGTAGACGGTGGACCGATCGCGCTGGTTGAAGAAGGCGATCTGATCGAAATCGACGTCATGGAAAGAAAACTTAATATTATCGGTATCAACGGCGAGAAGAAAACGCCGGAAGAAATTGACAATATTTTGCAAGAGAGACGTAAAAACTGGAAACCACGGGAAAGCAAATATAAAAAGGGCGTTCTGCGCCTGTTTAGCGAACATGCGGCAAGCCCTATGAAAGGCGCTTATCTGGAGTATTGATAATATTGGGGAAAAGGGCTTTCGTCTGCGGGCATTCTGCGGGCGGAGGCTTTTTTTGTGGACAAAAGAGGAGTTTGCTATTATAATTAAAAGATAAAGCGGATAACTGTATTTTGAAAGATGAGGAATGAACGATGGCAAATAAAGGAAAAAAGAAAAAAGTATCACCGGCGCTGATCGTGCTGATAACATTATTATCGTTGTCGGTAGGCACGCTTGCGGTTGTTGTGGTAGCGTATTTTACCAGCGAAGCGGCGAAGGTACAGCCGGAATCTTATGTAGGTTCGGGCGCGCTGGGAGAACTGGCGACGGAGAAAGTGACGTTAAAGATCAATATGGAAAATTGTACCATGACGGTAGGAACCAAGGTTCAGGTGACGGCAACCATATATCCGACGGGTTCTACGGCAGGTATTATGTGGAGCAGCAGCGATACAAGAGTTTTTACGGTGGATTCGCAGGGAAATATCGAAGTGATCGGCGAGGGGATTGTGGCGTTGACCGCTAATTTCGGCGACGCTTATGATTCGATTGCCATCGAGTGCGTCAAGGCGACGGACGAAGCGGTGTTAAATCTGCCGGATTATAGTATGTTTACGGTAAATAATGGCAATACTACGGACAGACCGCAAAGCACTACCGCGGCAAACCAGCCGCAGAGTACCACGGGGGCAGACCAGCCACAGGGTACCACCGCGGCAAACCAGCCGCAGGGAACCACGGGGGCAAACCAGCCGCAAAGCACCACTGCGGCAGTTCAGCCGACTACGGCAAGACCGCAGGCGACCACGCCAGGGACAACCAATCCGCCGAGTCAGACGAAGGGCGAGAGGGAAACCACGACGGAGTATGTGATTCCGACGCAGGCTCCTTACGAGGGAGAGAAGGTCCTAAGCACGCAGATCGCGGAACGGCTGGGAAATTATGGTTTTGCGCAGTATCTGGACAATACTTATGTATATGAGGAGAACAACGCTTTTAAGGGAGAAGTTATTATTTCTTCCAATATGACGCATATTTATATTAAGGAGAGAAGTTCGGGATTTGATACGGCGGTATCGGGAGTTTTGACGGAGCTTTTGCCGCAGTCCTACAACAATATCTGGAACATTTATACCAGCGCCCAGACGGACCAGACGGTGACGGTGGACGGAAGGGTGGTCCGCGTCGTGGTTCCGGGGGGCGACGGATATTCGCAGATCGTCATATATAATTAATATTTATTTAACAAAAATGTCGTGCATTAAAGGATTTTTATGTTATAATATGGAATAAGAATAAATACATAGTTTTGAGGTATGTATGTTATGTTGAATGAAAAGAAAATCAAGTTAATGACGAAGATAGCCATTCGGGAGAAGAACGACGGCAAGGAGATCCGGATCGCGACGGATTGTTTTAAGACGGATTATGTGACGCTCCAGATGGTCTATACGGCGGTGACAACAACAATCGGCTTTTTGATCTTACTCGCCCTGTATGTGCTGGGACATTTGGAAGAGCTTTTTATGAATTCCGGGACGATCGAGTATTATGCGTTGGTCGAGAGCGTGGCTACGAAATATGTCGTATGTTTATTTGTTTTCCTGTTAATTTCTTTTTTTTACTATACACATAAGTATGACAGGGCTTTTGCCAAAGTAAAGAGTGATTACGCGGATCTGAAGAGCCTGTCGAAGATGATGGGAAAGTAGTTTGGAGGAGTGAGATGACAGGGATTCTTATGTTGAAAGAAAAATTAAAGAAATTTTACGCGAGAAACGACATGTTTATCGTGCCGGTCGCGAAGTTTATCCTCGCGTTCGCGGCGCTTAGCCTTATTAACAGTAATTTAGGATATATGAAGCAGCTCAATAATATAATGGTAGTGATCATTATTTCGCTTCTTTGCGCGCTGCTCCCCAACGGCGCGACGGTTCTTATCGTAACGCTTGTTATGGTAGCGCACCTGTTTTCGCTGTCCATGGAACTGGCGGTCGTGACGTTTCTGGTGTTTTTGCTGATGTATCTGTTCTTTTTTCATTTTACGGCAAAGAGCAGTTTTTGGATGATCATTACGATGGTATGCTTTCTGATGAAGATACCGTATGTGGTTCCGGTCGCGGCAGGGCTTTTGTCAAGCGCCGTGTCCATTATTCCGGTTTTGTTTGGTACGATCGTCTACTATATCATGATGTTTGCCAGGGAATATTCCGGTCTGACGGCAGGAACGGGCGCAGACGATATGTTTGCCAATTTTAAGGTCGTTTTGAACGGCATGATGAACAAGGAAATAATTTTAATTGCGATCAGTTTTTCCCTTACGATCGCGATCGTTTATATCATTCGCAGGCTCTCTATTGATTATTCATGGATCTATGCCGTTATAGCGGGCGCGCTGACGGACTTTGTAATGCTTCTTGTGGGCAATGTGATCTTTGCGACGAATATCGGTTTCATGGGGATACTGATCGGGTTGTTTTTGTCCATTGCGGTGGGGTATGTCCTGAATATCCTGTTTTTCGGAGTGGATTATTCGAGAACGGAGAAAGTCCAGTATGAGGACGATCATTATTATTACTACGTCAAGGCGGTTCCAAAGTACAGTGTGGCTGCCACCGACGTGAAGGTAAAGAAAATCAATACCCAGAAGAAAAAAAGAGTAGTAGAGCAGGATATTGATGACATTGACCTTAATTTCTGACAGGAAGCAGATTCACACAACAAGGGATTGCGCTGCGATTTCTTCATTCATTACACATATAATTGAGACGGGACGGTTGTTCGATGGATGTCATTTTCGACTTTATGAAAAAAATAACGGGCTGGTATATCCCGAAGATCAGCTTCTGGGATATTTTGGAGATAGCCATTATCGCGATTTTCATATACTACGTTATGGTATGGATCAAGGATACCAGGGCGTGGATGTTATTGAAGGGTATTCTTGTCCTTGGGGCGTTTACCCTTTTTGCCGTGATATTCCAGTTAAAGACCATACTCTGGATCGAGCGGAGCATTATCAACGTGGGTATTATCGCCCTTGTTATCATCTTTCAGCCGGAGCTGCGGCGCGCGCTGGAGCAGCTTGGGCAGCAGCAGATCTTTTCCAAGATCATTCCTTTCGATGATAATAAGGATAAGAGTGAGCGGTTCAGCGACAAGACGGTAAACGAACTGGTGAAAGCGTCCGTGGAACTTGGCAAGGCGCGTACCGGCGCGTTGATCGTGGTGGAGCAGAACATTCTTTTGAGCGAATATGAAAAGACGGGTATTACGATTGACGGCGTGGTGACAAGCCAGCTTCTGATCAATATTTTTGAGCATAATACGCCGCTCCATGACGGCGCGGTCATCGTCCGCGGCGATAAGGTGGCTGCGGCAACCTGCTATCTGCCGTTATCGGATAATCTTAACATCAGTAAGGAACTGGGAACCAGGCACAGAGCGGGCGTGGGGATCAGCGAGGTATCGGACAGTCTGACGATCATTGTATCCGAGGAGACCGGTAAGATTTCCGTCGCGCTCGGCGGCGAGCTGTTCCGCAATTTAGATAGTGATTCTTTGCGTAATAAATTGATTTATGTCCAGAAGAAAACGATTGACGTTAAATCATATAAGTTATGGAAAGGCAGGATGAAGAAGAATGAAAGAAAAAAAGCAGAGTAATTTCGGATTAAAAATTCTTTCGGTTGTCTTTGCCGTTATGCTGTGGGTTACCATCATCAATGTGATCGACCCTTCCGATTCCAGCCTTATTACCGGGATCCCGGTGGAAATGTTGAACCAGGAGGCATTGACAAGTTTAGGATATACCTTTGAAGTGCTTGAGGGAAGCATGGTTTCGGTTACGGTTACCGGTCCCACTTCCAAGATCGACGGACTGACCAGTTCGGATTTTTATGCCAGCGCCGATTTTTCGACCGTTAATCCGCTGTCGGATTATGTGGATATCCAGGTGCGGTGTACCAAGTCCAATGTCGGCAGGAACGATCTGGATATCGTACTCCGTAATCCTACCGTGAAATTGAATATTGAGAACCGCGAGGCGAAAACGATGAATGTCAGCGTTGATCTGTCGGGAACGCCTGCGGACGGATTTACCACGGGCGATTATGACATTTCGCCGATGTCCGTTAAGATAACCGGCGCGGAATCCACGATCGCCGAGATTGCCAGAGTTGTGGCGGAGTATGATGTGGAAGGCGCGTCCATGGATATTTCCGATACCGTTCCTTTAAGGTTTTATGATGAAAACGGGGAATTGGTGGATACCGCGGGATTGATTTTAAGCAGATCGGAAGTGCGGCTGAAAGTACCGATCCTGGTGACGAAGCAGGTTCCGGTCAACTACGCGTATACGGGAACCGTCCGGGACGGTTATAAGATATCGGATCTCACTTCGTCGATCAACAGTATTATCATTGCGGGCACGGCAGACGTAGTGGCAGCCGTATCCAGCATTGACCTTCCGGCGGAGCTTATTGATATCGGCGATATCAGCGAGGACACGACTTACAGCAATATCAGAATCACCCATTATGTGCCGGCTACGGTAAAGATCATTTCCGACGCCGTCGCGGAGGTTGTTGTCAAGGTGGAACCGCTGATCCAGAAACAGTTTGCCGTAACCGCCGATAATATTACCATGGTAAACGCGAACAACGCGCTGAAATATACGCTTGGCAAAGGCGCGGTCTCCGTTACATATGAAGGATTGGGCGCCGATATCGAGAAACTTACCGGCGCGGATATCAAAGCGCAGATCGACGTTTCCAATCTTGGCGTAGGCACCCACACGGTTACATTGCAGTTTGAGAACGTGGGTAACTGTACGGCGGACGGCGAATATACGGTATCGGTCACGATAGCGAGATAATTACCGGGTGTTACATTTATGGGAAATTTTTCCCTATTAAATAAAATAATGCAGAAGGGAGCAACAGCATATGTCATACCAGGAGATTTACAAGCAGTGGTGCGCAAACGAGTATTTTGACGCACAGACAAGAGAAGAATTGAAGTCCATTGAAGGAAACGAGAAGGAAATCGAAGACCGTTTCTATCAGGATCTTGAATTTGGTACGGGCGGATTGAGAGGCGTTATCGGAAACGGTACGAACCGAATGAATATTTATACCGTGCGCCGCGCAACCCAGGGTCTTGCCAATTTCATCATTAAGGAAAACGCAAAAGAGCGCGGAGTTGCCATTGCGTTCGATTCGAGAAGAATGTCGCCGGAATTTGCGGACGAGGCAGCGCTTTGCTTAAATGCGAACGGAATTAAGACGTATATTTTTCCTTCCCTGAGACCGACGCCGGAACTGTCATTCGCGGTACGGGAGTTAGGCTGCGTCGCAGGTATTGTTGTAACCGCCAGCCACAACCCGCCGGAATATAACGGCTACAAGGTATATTGGGAGGACGGCGCGCAGGTTACGTCCCCGAAAGACGTCCAGATCATTTCCGAAGTTAAGGCGGTTACGGACTGGAATACGGTTAAGGTTATGGACAAGGAGGCGGCGAGAGTCGCGGGTCTTTACAATGTGATCGGATATGACCTTGACGATAAGTACATCGCGGCATTAAAGAAACAGATCGTCAACCCGGATATCATCAAGTCTGTAGGCAAGGATTTAAAGATCGTTTATACGCCGCTTCACGGCACGGGTAACGTTCCGGCAAGAAGAGTATTAAAGGAAATGGGCTTTGAAAATGTTTACGTTGTTCCGAAACAGGAAAAGCCGGATTCTGAGTTTTCCACGGTGGGATATCCGAACCCGGAGGATCCGAAAGCGTTTGCGCTGGCTTTGGAGCTTGCCAAGGAAGTGGACGCGGACGTTGTTCTCGCGACCGATCCGGACGCGGACAGACTGGGTGTTTACGCGAAGGATTCCAAGACCGGGGAGTACATGTCCTTTACGGGAAATATGTCCGGTATGCTGATCGCGGAGTATCTTCTTTCCCAGAAGAAGGAGAAAGGTCTGATCCCTGCGAACGGCGCGCTGGTTAAGACGATCGTTTCTACCAATATGGCGGACGCGATCGCGAAAGAGTACAATATCAAGCTGATCGAAGTGCTGACAGGCTTTAAGTTTATCGGCGAGCAGATCAAACTGTTTGAGCAGACCGGCTCCAATGAATACTGCTTTGGTTTCGAGGAGAGCTACGGCTGCCTGATTGGTACCCACGCGAGGGATAAGGACGCGATTGTTGCGGTTATGGCGCTTTGCGAGGCTGCCGCATACTATAAGTCCAAGGGGATCACGCTCTGGGATCAGATGTTAAATATTTACGAAAAGTACGGATATTTCA
>JAMPBI010000093.1 GCA_023666775.1 Alistipes sp.
GTGCTGGATATTGAAGAAGACGGGTATGTGTATGTAGGGGAGTAATATATTTTAATTTAAGTAGGTGAAGGTTATGGAAATCGGGGAATTTATGGAACTCGTTCATTTCGCGGAAAATCTGAAAAATCAGACGAGACATGCGTGGACCAGCGCGGGAAGGCATGAGAGCGTGGCGGAGCATAGCTGGCGGTTATGTCTGATGGCTTATTTTCTTAGGGACAGGTTTCCCGGCGCGGACATGGATAAGGTTATGCAAATGTGTGTGTTTCATGATATCGGCGAAGCCTTTACCGGAGATATCCCAGCGTTTGAAAAGACGAAGAGCGACAGCGATACGGAAGATACGGTAGTTGATTTGTGGATTGAAAAACTGCCGGAGCCGTACAACGAAAAGCTGGGCGGATTGTTTGAGGAAATGCGTAAACGGGAAACGATTGAGGCTAAGATTTATAAGGCGCTCGACAAGATGGAGGCGGTGATCCAGCATAATGAATCGGATATCCGCACATGGCTTCCTCTGGAATATGATCTGCAGCTTGCCTACGGGGAAAAGGAAGTGACGTTTTCCGACGTTTTTGAAGAGTTAAAGAGAGCGGCGAATGAAGAGACGCGCGCAAAAATTGCGAAAGCCGAAGGAATGGGTTATGTGAAAGAGCCGCAAAAAGACCTTTCGCCCAAGGAGGGGAATTTAGGGATCGTTCGTCTGGTTCTGGGGGCGTGTTATACGAATTGCTATCTGGTTTACAGCAAAAAAACAAAGGAGTGCATGATCATCGATCCGGCGGATTGTGCCGGCGAAATTATAAAGAGCATTGAGGAAAATCGGTTAAAGCCGGTTTATATAACGATCACCCACGGACATACCGATCACATTCTGGCGGCGGGGGAATTAAAGGAGCGGTATCATATTCCGATCCTTATCAGCAAAATAGACGCGTGGAGGCTGGGAGACGAAGCGCTCATTAATGAACGCCCCTATGTGGATACGCCGTATAAAGCCGTGAAACCGTCCGTTTTGCTTCAGGAAGATGATGAAATATGGCTGGACGATATCGGTTTTCGGGTTATGGTGGTTCCGGGACATACGGAGGGTTCCATTCTGCTTGTGGGAGACCATGTGATTTTTACCGGCGATACCATGCTGAAAGGCGGTCATGGAAAAACGACGCTTCCGGGTGGAAATGAAGAGGATATGGCGAGGTCGCTTGAGCGGATAAAAGGATTGGACGGCGATTATGTGATCTATCCGGGACATAAGGAAATAACGACGCTGGAGGAAGAACGGAAATAAACCTTCGTATGCCTTGCGTTAAATAGCCCCATACTTTCTGTTTTATGGAGAGTATGGGGTTATTTTAAATAAACCTTTAATATTCTTTAAATTTTTCCAACGTATATTCCGCCGCTTCGTCGGCGCTTAACTGTTTTACGAAATCAGCGCGCAGCTTGGGTTTATAACCTTTGCCGCGGCAGTCGTATTCCGCGTAAAAAACGGTATCGTGCGCCTCCGGCTTATTCCAGTCGTGGAAACCTTCGTCTTTAATATGACCGTCCAGTTCGCAGCGGATAAGAACCGTCTGTCCGAAATTACGCCAAGGTCTGCTCACATAAACGGTATTGTCGGGACAGTTGCTTTTAAAATGGCAGTTGTTAAAGACATAGCCATATTTCTGGTTCTCATAGGTGGACGGCGCGGTTACATAGCCGTTTGGATCCATGTCGCGGTTAAGGGAGTAGAGGGTGCAGTTATCAAAGTAAGCGGAGGCGCTTCCGAAAATGAAATCGACTTCGCCTTCAATGTAACAGTTTTCGTAAATCTGACGGCAGAGACGCCTCGGGGCAAATTCGGTAGGTCCTCTGAAACCGCCGCCTTTCGCCTCTTCATCAGGAAGCGGACCCGTAAACAGAGTATCCTGATGACCGAGAAGTCTGCAGCCGGAGAAGGTAATACGGTCGCCTTCCGCGTAAACCGCGACCGCCTGCCCGACTTCCTTTCCGAATCCGGCAGTGTTGGCAATCGTCATATTTTTACAGGTAAAATTATCCGCCGTGATCAGCATGGTGTAGCTCCTGAAAGTACCGCATTTCTCGCCGTTTTCCAGAATCTTGTTAGCGTATTCGTCGTATTCGAGTATTGTATTTTCGGCGTCCTCGCCCTCAATGGTGAGGAAAGGCGCTTTTATTTCCACACGTTCGCGGTATGTCCCGTTTTTAATGTAAATCGTCTCCGGGAGCATGGAAACAGAATCAACTGCCTCCTGTATGGAAGTAAAGGCACCGGAGCCGTCCTGCGCAACGATAATCATATGGTTGTCCTCCTGAATGATTTGTTTTCATTTAGTTTGTCCTTACTATATCACATTTATTTACCGGATTCCATTAAAATATTTATAATCCGCGAAATAGTGCTTTTAATTTTCCGGTGCAATCTGTTATAATAGTTCCCGTAGTGTATTTTTAGAAAATTACGAAGGTATAAGTATGATTGAGTTGAGAGAAAATCAATTGGATATGGATACATATATGTATCTGCGCAAAGAGGTAGGCTGGAAGATGTTGTCGAAGCGGCAGGCGCAGATGGCGCTTGAAAACTGCCTGTTTAACGTTGTGGCATATGAGGACGGCGAAGCCGTGGGAATGGGAAGGATTGTAGGAGACGGAGCCGTCGTCTGTTATGTGCAGGATCTGGTGATCCTGCCGGGAGTCCAGGGAAGAGGCATAGGGAGTCTGGTTCTCGGAAGGCTGGTCGAATATGTGGAAAGCATTACGGAGAACGGAACGGAGATGATGTTGTGCCTCATGTGCGCCAAGGGGCGGGAAGGTTTTTACAAAAAACATGATTTCATGCCGCGTCCTACCGCGAATCTGGGACCGGGAATGATACAGTATATACGGAAAATGTTTTAAAAAAAGGAGCGGAAAAATGGCAGGTTCAACATTCGGAAATATCTTAAAAATAACCACATGGGGCGAATCCCACGGAAAGGGGATCGGCGTGGTAGTTGACGGCTGTCCGGCAGGTGTTCCCCTCTGTGAGGAGGATATCCAAAGATACCTTGACAGGAGAAAACCGGGACAGTCCGAGTTTACCACCCGGAGAAAGGAAGCGGACGCCGTGGAGATTCTGTCGGGGGTGTTTGAGGGAAAGACGACGGGAACGCCGGTTTCCATGGTGGTTTTTAATAAGACCCAGCGTTCTTCGGATTATTCGGAGATCGCGGAATATTACAGACCGGGACACGCCGATTATACGTTTGATATGAAATACGGTTTCCGCGATTACCGCGGCGGAGGCAGGTCTTCCGGCAGGGAAACCATCGGCAGGGTGGCGGCGGGAGCCGTCGCGCTGAAAATGTTATCCATGATGGGAATAAGCGTGGACGCATACGCAAAAGAGATCGGCGGGATCGGGATTGAGGAAACGGATATGGACGAGCGTTTTAATAATCCGTTTTATATGCCGGATAAGAAAGCCGCCGAAAAAGTTGCCGCGTATGCGCAGGAGAAAATGGCGGAATGTGATTCCGTGGGCGGAATTATCGAATGTGTGATCAAAGGAGTGCCGGCGGGCGCGGGGGATCCGTGTTTTGAAAAGCTGGACGCCAATCTGGCAAAAGCGGTCATGTCCATCGGCGCGGTAAAAGGTTTTGAGATCGGGGCGGGATTTGGAGCGGCAAAGGCTACGGGGCTGACCAATAACGACGCGTTTTGCATGGAAAGCGGAAACGTCGTTAAGAAAACCAATCATGCCGGCGGCATTCTCGGCGGTATCAGCGACGGAAGCGATATTGTTTTCCGGGCGGCGGTAAAACCGACGCCGTCTGTCGCGGCTATGCAGGAAACGGTAAATAAGCGGGGAGAGGATATCGAAGTATCCATAAAAGGACGGCACGACCCGATGATCGTGCCGAGAGCGGTTGTGGTTGTGGAGGCTATGGCGGCGCTTGTGGTCGCGGACGCGCTGATGGCGAACATGACGGCAAGGATTGAAAATATCGTTGATTTTTATAAGAAGTAGGAAAGAGTATTTTTATGTATGAGTTATTAAAAACGGACGGAAGGGCGAAAAGAGGACGGTTCCATACGGTGCATGGCACGATTGAAACGCCGGTTTTTATGAATGTGGGAACGATAGCGGCGATCAAGGGAGCCGTTTCCACAATGGATCTGCAGGAAATCGGTACGCAGGTGGAATTGTCCAATACCTACCATCTGCATGTCCGTCCGGGTGATCAGATCGTAAAGAAAATGGGCGGACTGCATAAATTTATGGTATGGGATAAGCCGATATTAACGGATTCCGGCGGATTTCAGGTGTTTTCCCTGACGGGGCTGCGTAAGATAAAAGAGGAGGGGGTTTATTTTAACTCCCATATCGACGGCAGGAAGATCTTCATGGGACCGGAAGAGAGTATGCGGATCCAGTCCAATCTGGCGTCAACGATCGCTATGGCGTTTGACGAATGTCCGCCTCACCCTGCGACAAGGGAATATATGCAAAATTCCGTGGACAGGACGACAAGGTGGCTGGAGCGCTGCAAGAGGGAAATGGACCGTCTTAATTCGCTGGAAGATACCATCAACCGGAAGCAGATGTTATTTGGCATTAATCAGGGCGGAACGTTTGAGGATATCCGTATCGAACATGCCAAAAGGATTGCCGGAATGGATCTGGACGGATACGCTTTGGGAGGGCTTGCCGTGGGCGAGTCCCACGAGGAAATGTACCGTATCCTGGACGAGACGGTGCCGTATCTTCCGCAGGATAAACCGACCTATCTCATGGGAGTGGGAACGCCCGCTAATATTTTGGAGGCGGTGGAGCGCGGCGTGGATTTTTTTGACTGCGTGTACCCGTCGAGGAATGGGCGGCACGGGCATGTATATACGAGATGGGGAAAGATAAATCTCTTTAACGCAAAGTATGAAACGGACAGTGAACCGATAGAAGCAGACTGTCAGTGTCCCACATGCAGAAATTATTCGAGAGCGTATGTAAGGCACCTTTTAAAAGCGAAGGAAATGCTGGGAATGAGGCTTTGCGTGCTTCATAATCTGTATTTTTATAATCATCTCATGGAAGATATACGAAACGCCATCGAGGAGGACCGGTACGCGGAATTTAAGAAAGAGCGCGTTGAGGATCTGAAAACGTATGGTTAATAAATTATTTATATTTTAATTTGAAATATGTATTGCCATTTTCCTATGGTGAATGGTATAGTATATATAATTTGTTCAGGAGGAATTGAAAAATGATTTTATTAGATCAGGTAGCAGGTACGGGAGCCGAAGCAGGCGGCGGAAACATGTTGGTGGTGGTCGTGGCTTATGTCGTGGTGATCGGCGCGATGATGTATTTTATGGCGATCCGTCCGCAGAAGAAGCAGCAGAAGGCTCACGACGAATTAATGTCCACCCTTGAGAACGGAGATTATATCTTAACGTCAAGCGGATTTTACGGAACGGTGATCGATATTACGGACGATACGGTCATCGTTGAGTTTGGAAATAACAAGAACTGCCGTATCCCGATGAAGAAGGACGCGATCATTCAGGTGGAGAAAGCGCAGTAATTTTCATAAAATTTCCAGAATAGGAAAACCTTTATTTGCAACAATAGTAATATGTTGTAAATGGAGGTTTTTTTATATGTCTGAAACCGTCTATATAAAATTTGAGCGGAATACCATGGTTTATGAAAAGAAAGTCAATATTGGGGATATTGCCGACGTCTACGCGGAAAGTAAGCCGGTGCAGGCGAAGGTGCGGGCGATCAAGCTGTTAAATATACCGGACGTGAAGAAGGGGACATATGTATTTTCCGTGATGGATATTATCGAGCGGATCTCAAAGGAATGTCCGGAAGCGGAGGTCAACAATATCGGTGAGTGTGATTTTATCATCGAGTACAGGGAAAAACCGCCGAAAAAAGGAATGCTGAATGTGGTGAAAATAGCGCTCACGGGCGTGATCGTTTTTATCGGCAGTATGTTTACGATCATGGCGTATAATAACGATATCGGGGTAAACGAGCTTTTTGATAAAATATACGGTCTTGTGGCGGACGGACGGAATACGGGGCTTCTGGAACTTTCCTACAGCATTGGGCTGACGCTTGGTATCGCGGTGTTTTATAATCATTTCGCGGGAAAGAAATTGTCGGATACGCCGACGCCGGTCGAGGTCCAAATGCGAAGTTATGAGTCCGATGTTGACACGGCGGTGGTGGAACGCGCGTCAAGACAGAAGGAGGAGTATGATGCCTCTTAACGATATTTGCGCGGCGGTTCTGCTAGGGCTGACCGGTCTTTCGGCGGGGATCCTTGTTTCGGGAGGAATGTACGCTCTGGTCACGACTCTCGGGATCATCAACCGCATGGCGCAGGATACGCATACCGCCGGAAGTATTTTGCTTTATGAGGAATGTGTGATCTGGGGAGCGGCGGTCGGAAATGTTTTATTTGTTTTTGATATCGCGGTTCCGTGGGGAAGCGCGGCGCTGGTTCTCTTCGGGCTGGTCGGCGGGATTTACGCGGGCTGTCTCGCGATCGCCCTTGCGGAAGTGATAAAAACGATCCCGGTCTATATTATGAGGACGGGGCTGACGACGGGATTTGGGATCATCATACTTTTGATGGCGCTTGGAAAGGGAATCGGCGGAATGATCTATTTCTTTATATTCAATTATTAACGGAAAGGAAGTTGTAAAATGAGCGGCGAAAATGTGCTGGAAAAGGACAGAAATAAAAAATATAACGATTATGTGAAACAGGTTACGCCCACCCATAGCTGCGCGGCAAACTGCGCCAAGGCGTTTCTTGTGGGTGGTATCATCTGTACGCTGGGACAGGGGATCATTGAGTATCTGATGGATATGGGGCTTGACAAGGAAACGGCAGGTCTTTGGAATACGCTGATCCTTGTGCTTTTAAGCGTTCTCTTAACCTGCCTTAACGTATATCCGTCCATAGTGAAATGGGGCGGAGCAGGCGCGCTGGTTCCCATTACGGGATTTGCCAACGGCGTCTGCGCGCCTGCCATGGAATTTAAAAAAGAGGGCTGGGTGTTCGGCGTGGGAGCGAGGATTTTTACCATTGCCGGTCCTGTAATCTTATACGGTATCGTGACAAGCTGGGTTCTCGGACTGATCTACTGGGTGATGAAACTTCTGGAGATCGCCTGAGAGTAAATCCGCGCGGTAAAATGTTATTTCGTTCCGAAGATCCGGTCGCCGGCGTCTCCGAGTCCCGGGCAGATATAGGCGTTTTCATTTAATTCCCGGTCAATATGCCCGACATAGAGCTGGATATCCGGGTGCGCGCCCATCAGACGTTCCACGCCGACAGGAGCGGCAATGATACACATCATTTTAATATTTTTACCGCCCCGGGCTTTGATAAAGTCAACCGCGGCAACGGCGGAACCGCCGGTCGCGAGCATTGGGTCCGTCACAACGATGGTTCGCTGGTCGATCGGGGTCGGCAGTTTGCAGTAATATTCCTGCGGTTCGTGTGTTTCCTCGTCGCGGTAAAGTCCGATATGTCCGACCTTGGCGGTGGGAACCAGCGTCAATATGCCGTTTACCATACCGAGTCCCGCGCGCAGGATCGGAACGATGGCGAGCTTTTTGCCGGAAATCATAGGCGTCATGCAGGTTTCAATGGGAGTCGTTACCGGAACGTCTTC
>JAMPBI010000094.1 GCA_023666775.1 Alistipes sp.
TGGCGGCGAAGAGTTTTTCCACGGAGTTTGGCAAAGCGTGTATCTGGATCGAGGATTTGTATTTAAAACCGCAATTCTGCGGAAACGGAATGGGGACAAGGTTTCTGCGTTTTATGGAAGAAAAGTACGCGGACGCCATACTGCGCCTTGAGGTGGAGGCGGAAAATGAGCGTGCCGTCCATGTTTACCGCAAAAACGGGTTTGAGGTCCTGCCGTATATGGAAATGAAAAAAAATGCGAAAAAATAATTTTGCTGGAAGATTTTGACAAAAGGAAAAATAAGGAGTATAATATCAGACGTCAGATATAAACGGCGGAAGATTGCCGGTTATTTTTATAAAGTTATAAAGTTTTTATATGCCACATGCCACATAAGCCACATTTTAAGCCATACCTCATTTCTGTTTCATCTTTTGTAATACTTAGAATGCGTTCGTGCAGCATTCTTCGAGTTTAGATCTGAACCAATACTCAATCTTAAAATTTCATACAGGATACAAGGAGGAAGTAAGAATGAATAATGTATCAAAGAGACTGAGCAGGTACCGGATCAAGGAGCGTCTGGAACGGGGCTTTGTGATCGCGTCGGGAATCCCGGCTATCGTTGCTGTGCTTACGCTGGCGGCGTTGATCGGCGTATCGGTAACATTTGCCAACGCGTTGAGGAATTACGGTTTTGCGCAGGGCGACGTTGGTAAAACTTTAACGTATTTTTCCGAGACGAGGTCTGCGCTGCGAGGCTGTATCGGTTACAGCGAGCCGGACGCGATCGAGAGTATGCGTGCCGTTCATGACGAAAATGTGGAACTGTTTGAACAGAGTTTTGCGGATTTAGAGAGTTCGATGGTATCGGACGCCAATAAAAAGATTTATAGCAGTATTTCGAGTGATCTGGTTGATTACTGGAAACTGGACAATGAAATCATGGAGCTGGGAGCGACTTCCGACGCGGCGGCTTCCAAAGAGGCGCAGGACCGCGCCATGCATGAACTGATGCCGTTGTATGACAATATTTACGGAGAGCTGACTTCCATCATGGATATTAAAGTTGAGCGCGGAGACAGCGTTTCCGCCACCATGACGATTGTCTGCGTCGTGCTGGTTGTCGTGGTTGTGGCGGTGATCATCGCCGCAATCTTCTTCTCGATCCTTATGGGTAAAAATATCGCGGAGGGTATTGCCCAGCCGATGATCCGGCTTGGCGACCGTCTGGAGGAATTTGCGCAGGGCGACTTATTCAGCCCGTTCCCGGAAGTGGATACGACGGACGAAGTGGCGGATATGATCGCGGCGGCGAACGATATGGCGGAGTCTCTTGATTTTATCATTTCGGATATGGAATTTGTTTTGGGAAAAATGGCGGATTCCGATTATACCGTCCACTCGAAGGATCATTCCCGTTACATAGGCGATTTCAAGCAGCTTTTCGATTCCGCGAAGAAACTGAAAGACTGTATGGTGGATACCATGCATTTTATCGAGGAGTCTTCCATACAGGTTACCGCCGGTTCGACCAATCTTGCCGAAACGTCCATCAGCCTTGCGGAAGGCGCTTCGGAGCAGGCGGGAGCCGTGGAACAGCTTCACGCTACCTTTATAACGATCGCCGAGGCTGCCGAGAAAGCTGCCGTTTCGGCGGAAGAAGCATACCAGCAGTCGCAGGAGTACGCGAGCGTTGCGGATAAGAGCAGCGTTGACCTGCATGAAATGGTCGAGGCGATGGGGCGTATCAACGACGCTTCCAAGAAGATCGGCAATATCATTTCCGAAATTGAAAATATCGCTTCCCAGACCAATCTGCTTTCCCTGAACGCGTCGATCGAGGCGGCGAGAGCGGGCGAAGCGGGACGGGGATTTTCCGTTGTTGCCGACGAAATCCGGCAGCTTGCGGAACAGAGCAGCAAATCGGCTGTGGATACCAGAGCGTTGATCGAGGGCACTATGCTGGAGATTGAAAACGGCAATCAGGCGGCGGACCGCGTCGTCGCTTCGATTGGATTGGTAGTGGACGGTATCCGGCAGGTTGCGGCTTCTTCCAAGGAATTAAGCATTGTTTCGACCAATCAGGCGGCGACCATGAAAGAGGCGGAGGAAGGGATCAATCAGATTTCGGACGTTATACAGACCAATGCGGCGGTCGCGCAGGAATCTTCGGCAACCAGCCAGGAGTTGTCCGCGCAGGCAACTTCCCTGGATGCGCTGATTGCCAAGTTTGAATTACCGCGAAAGAATGCGGTATAGATCATTTTGCTTTTTTCGGCGCGGGCTGTGGTTCTTCGCTGTTGTTTTCTTCAACGGGGAGCCATGCCCTGCCGAAATCAATATCTTTGAATAACGCGGCAAGTCCCGTTATCTGTTTCAGACGTAAAATTTCGTCTTTTTCCATGCCGAGATGTTTGGATATCCATGCGTCGGAGCGTCCCAGTTCATGAAGTTCGGTGATGATATTACTCATAAGATCCACATCATGGGAGCCTCTTGCCCGGTTGTGGCGTATCGTGCTTGCCATGCAGTAGTCTAAAGGTTTGTCGATAACGGAGACGGGAAGCATTCCGCCTTCGCGTTCATAAATATCGGAATGTTCCAGCATAATGCGGTAACGGTGGAAACCGTCCACAATAACGTAAGTATCGTCGTAATCGTTGTGATAACAGACGATCGGCATGGTATAACCGTCCTCCCGGATACTGTCGTACAAAAGTTTCAGTTCCGGCGGCGCAACGCAGTTGGGATTATAGGAATTTGGTCTTATTTTCGCTATCGGTACGGGGATAACCTGATAAACAGGGCTTTTTTTCGTCATCATAATTCACCTACACTCTGATATTTTTCTTTTAACAGTCTCACGTTCTTTTGCTGGTCCCTTGTCAGCCCGAACCCCATAAAACGGCAGATATGGTCGTTTTTTAGGATACAGTAGCACATGCGTTTCCAGCTTGGGATATCCTTTGAGGATTTGATATCGTCGGTATGATCCGGAAGTTTCCCGATAAATACCACACGGGAATTTTTCATGATCGTATAGTTGGAAACGCCGTTCCTGCGGATACGGTAGCCGTGTTCGAGGAGTTCGTTGATGGTTTCCTCCTCCAGCCCTCCGCCGACTTTGTGCCAGAAATCAATGGAGGACTTAAATTTTTGGATATAATTATTCCGCAGGCGCACCGGCAGCGTGGCAAGGAGAAATTTGGTGAAGGACTCCCAGGTATGTCCTTCGGGCAGCGTGAGGCTCCGGTAGCCGAGAGCCTTTGTTTTGCCGTAAATGGCGCCGAAGTTGGCGCCCTGCACCCGTCCCACAAGTTTTGCCCAGATCTGCGGGTCGATAACGCGGTACAGGTTCAGGCTGTCCTTGGCGTAGTCGTTAAAAGGCGAGGCGACGCGCATTTGGTCGGGTTTTAATCCCGCCATGTAATAAAGGTCGTACAGACGGTTATAATCGTAGGAAAACAGGTAGTTGGCATGCCATACGTCGCTTGTCGTCCAGTCGTAGAGCGGGGAGGCGCACCAGACGTTTTTAAACTGCTGGCTGATCCAGCAGGTATCGCCGTAACCGTATTTGCGGTTTATGATACCGGAATAACGCTGGAGGGATTCGTCCGCGCGGATACCGATCAGACAGACCGTTTTTTTGCCGCCGTGGGAAATGCGGTACCAACGCCCGAACTGTTTCGCCAGATCCTCCTGGTGCATACGGTAGCGGTAGGTCGTGATCGGATTGTTTTCCAGATTGATCACATAAGGGCGGTCGGGCATGGGACGTACCCAGAGTTCCTTTTTCGTGTCGTCCCACGGATACCAGAACATTTCATAACTGCTCAGAGCGGTTCTGGTCGCCATGGGAAGGCATACCCAGTAAGGCTCCACGTCGTTTTCGATCCTTGCGAAGGTTCTTTCGATATATTCACTGGTCACGGTATACTGCGCCTCAAAATCCTGATGAAATACGCCGATCTTCTTCCCGGGATAATATTTCTTCTGGAAATCCAGCGTGAGATTGAGCAAAAGCCCGCTGTCTTTTCCGCCGGAAAAGGAGACGAAGATATTGTCAAATTCGTTAAAAATATAGTGCAGTCTTCCCTGCAGCGCCTCCAGTACGTTTTCGTTTGTAAATTTCCGTTTCGTTTTGATCACCGCCTAAAATTTCTTATTTGAGAACAAATTATACCATAAGTTCCCATTTTTGCCAATATTTGCCAAAATCCGACACAACTGTTCCGTTTTTTAGCGCCTTGAAATCGGCGCGAAAGTATTGTATAGTAGGGATTATATACGGGAGGAGTTTTTTATGAAGACGGAAGGAATACTTTTCATAGCGGCAATTCTTGCGGTACTGGTGTATACGAGTATCCGGTCAAAGCAGGAGCAGAAACGCAAGACCCGCGACCGGATCAAAAGAGAATATAGCGAACCATTGGAGCGGGAACTGGAATACGAGGATTACGAGGCGTTAAAAAGTTATTTTTACGCGGCGGGTACGGAGGGAAATGTTATCGACGACGACACATGGGAAGATCTGAACATGGACGAGGTCTATATGACCATGAACAATACCAATTCTTCCGTGGGACGGGAATATCTGTATTCTTTTTTGCGAAAACCCTGCACCGACATGGAGGAACTGGAGCGGAGGCATAAGATAGCGGACGGTTTCGCGGATAACGAGGAGGAGCGGATCAAAATCCAGGAAATTTTTGCCGATCTGGGCGTTGCCAGAAGGATCGGGATTTATTCTTATCTGACTCTTTTGAAGGATTATGTTTTGGAGAGCAACCTGGTTCATTACAGTTGTTTTTTTCTCCTTGCGTTGAGCGCGGTTTCCGTCTTTATGTTCCGGGCGGATATCAGTATCGCGATCGTGATCGCTTCCGTGGCGTTTATCGTCATAACTTATTATAAGAAAAAAGCCGGGATCGAGAAATATTTTGACTGCGTGAAATGGACGGTAGGCATGATCGCCGCTTCCAAGAGTCTCTGTTCTCTGCGGACGGATTTTCTCAAAGACGAGCTGGAGGAGTTATCGAAGTATGTTTCCTCCACCAAAAAGGTCGCGAAACATATTTTCCTGCTGCAGACGGGTCATAATATGAGCGGTTCCATAGAGGAAATGGTCATGGATTATGTGCGGATCCTGACCCATGCGGACCTCATCAAGTTCCATCACGCCGCGTCGCAGATCCAGACGCATTACGACGAGATTTTAAAGATGTATGAGATACTCGGCTACATTGAAAGCTGTATCGCCATCGCGGCGTACCGCAACAAACTGGCGGTCTGGTGCGTGCCGAAGCTGGCGCGGGGGAACGATTACAAGGCGCTGGATCTGTATCACCCGCTGCTTGGCGAGCCGGTTGCCAATTCCATCTGCGCGTCAAGGTGCGTACTTCTGACGGGTTCCAACGCTTCCGGTAAGTCCACGTTTCTTCGGAGCGCGGCGCTGAACGCTTTACTGTCCCAGACGATCTGTACCGGTACCGCGTCGGAGTATGAGGGCGATTTTTACCGGATCGTCTCGTCCATGTCCCACAAGGACAGTATCGTGGAGGGCGACAGCTACTATATGGTGGAGATCAAGGCGTTAAAGCGGATCCTTGATTTGACGTCGCAAAAGAAGGAAAAAATCCTCTGTTTTCTTGACGAGGTCCTTCGGGGAACGAATACGGTGGAGCGGATCGCCGCGTCTACCCAGATCCTAAAGAGTTTCGACGGCAAAAACGCGCTGTGTTTCGCCGCCACCCATGACATTGAGCTGACTTCGCTTCTTGCGGACTATTATGACAATTATCATTTCGACGAGAGTTTTGTCAACGACGACGTGCAGTACAGCTACCGTCTGGAAACGGGGCCCGCGAGGTCGAGAAACGCCATACGGCTTTTAAAACAGATGGGGTACGAAGAACAATTAATCGACGACGCCAACGCGCTTACGAAGAAATTTGAAGAGACGGGCGCGTGGTGCTAGGGAAAGAGGTATCGTATGATGAAGGTTTCTATTTATACGGACGGAGCGGCGCGGGGAAATCCCGACGGTCCGGGCGGCTACGGGACGATTTTAAAGTATGTTGCGCCGGACGGGACCGCCCATGAGCGTGAATTTTCGCAGGGGTACGAGAAGACCACCAACAACCGCATGGAGCTTATGGCGGCGATCGCGGGGCTTGAGGCGCTCAACCGTCCCTGCGACGTGGAATTGTATTCCGACTCCCAATATCTGATCAAGGCGTTTAACGAGGGCTGGCTTTCCGGCTGGATCAAAAAAGGCTGGAAACGCGGGAAGAACGAGCCGGTCAAGAACGTGGACCTGTGGAAGAGGCTTTTGAAAGCCGCAGAGCCCCATCAGATCACATGGATCTGGGTCAAGGGACACGACGGACACGAGTATAACGAGCGCTGCGACGCGCTGGCAACGGCGGCGGCGGACGGCGATGGATTGATCAAAGACGTTGTCGGGGAATAAAATTTTGTGAGTATATTGAGATTTTTGTTATTTTGTGGTAATATTAGTTCGTTAAAAATTATTTTGGAGGTCGTTTTTTATGATTATGTTAAATGCATTGGTAAATGATATCGTATTTGAGATTTTACGTTTTGTTCTTCTCGGCGCCTGCATGGTTGCCGGCGTACTGGTCGGAAAGAAGTTAAGAGCGTCTTCCAACGCGAAGAAGACCGCCAAAGAAGAACAGCAGGCATAAGAAGTTTAGGAGGATAGTGACGTGAAGAACTACGGGGTAAATGACCTGAGGAAGATGTTTCTTGATTTTTTTGAAAGCAAGGGTCATTTGAAAATGAAGAGTTTTTCTCTTGTACCACCGCACAGCGACAAGAGTTTGTTATTGATCAATTCCGGTATGGCGCCGTTGAAGCCGTATTTTACCGGGCAGGAGATCCCGCCGAGAAAACGGGTGACGACCTGCCAGAAGTGTATCCGTACAGGCGATATTGAGAATGTGGGTAAGACGGCAAGGCACGGTACGTTTTTTGAAATGCTGGGCAATTTCTCCTTCGGGGACTATTTTAAAGACGAAGCCATCGCGTGGTCATGGGAGTTTCTTACGGAAGTGGTCGGTCTGGACGCCGACCGGCTCTATCCCAGCATATATCTTGAGGACGACGAGGCGTTTGAGATCTGGAACAAGAAGGTGGGTATTCCGAAGGAACGCATTTTCCGTTTCGGAAAAGAGGACAACTTCTGGGAGCATGGCGCGGGTCCGTGCGGTCCTTGTTCCGAGATCTACTACGACCGGGGTGAGAAATATGGCTGCGGCAAGCCGGATTGTACGGTAGGCTGCGACTGCGACCGTTATATGGAAGTCTGGAACAATGTGTTCACCCAGTTTGAGAACGACGGCAAGGGTAATTATACCGAACTGGTCCAGAAGAACATCGATACCGGTATGGGACTGGAGCGGCTTGCGGTCGTGGTTCAGGACGTGGACTCGATTTTTGACGTGGATACCCTCGTGGCGCTTCGCAGCCGCGTCTGTGAACTGGCGGATACCGCCTATAAGACCGATGAGAAGAAAGACGTTTCCATACGGCTGATCACGGACCATATCCGTTCCGTGACTTTTATGATCTCGGACGGTATCATGCCGTCGAACGAGGGCAGGGGCTATGTGTTCAGAAGGCTTCTGCGCCGCGCGGCAAGA
>JAMPBI010000095.1 GCA_023666775.1 Alistipes sp.
CGGCTATCCGCTTCTGTTTGCTTTCATGATCTATCACCCCCTGTGATCACATATTTTCTCTCTATTTATATCTGCCTTTAAGCAAAAGCAGAAAATAGCAATATATGTGTGGATTATTTTATTTGATAGGAAATTGCGTTGAATTTCTCTATCGTGTTTGTATTTTTCTCTTTCATTTGTAATATCAGTAATATTCTTGTCCCCCTTTCCCGCGTGTAAAATAGATATTAACTTGTGTGAAATCAATGACAATTTTTATTATCATCATTTCACAATTAATTTCAACCTGTTTTGCATTAAACGACATTTTTTAGTCGTGTTTGGTCTTTTTTGCTAAGATACATGGCAACTGCAAACCCGCAGATAATATAATGCCGATTGAAATACAAACAGAATATGTATATAATTGACATAAAAAGATTAATAAATCAATTAAGACTAAAATGGTCACAAGAATAGCTGTTATTTGTTTATAATGATAATGTTCTTCTTGATTTAGTAATCTGTTCGTATTATCAATAGGACTAAAACAAATCAGACTTATCGCGGATCCGATTGTAAAAAATGTAAGCGTCCACCCACATTTAATATGAAATAACAGTATTGTGCAAAGCAGCAATAGCAAACATGACAATATCAGACACGAGTATGATTTCTTTGTATGATATCCTCCACTATATTTTCGGATTATCATAAATGGAATAACAATCATAATATTTTGCCGGACATGACCTATACCAATTCCAAATACTATAGCAAACAAAAGCGGAAATAACGATAATATAAAACTATAAGCTGCATAGTTATACAATTCTTTATCCTTTTTCTCTATCGCGTCATATTTTATCAGCCAGTTTACTATTGTCTCTGCACACTTTTGAATCATTTCGTTCTCCTATATCTTGCTAATTCTTTCGGAGCTTTAGGTTGATATGCAATAAGGCATGATGTAGAATTTGCATCGATTCGTAAAAATTTGTTTAAAATAAATACAGCTCCTTTTGCGACGGATTTTGATATCTGTTTCATCATCAATAAGTCTCCTTTCTCAAGATTATCATTGAATTTCACATGAACTATGTTACTTGATTTTTCTTTGAATGTCGAGATATAAGGAATGAATGTCGAATTTTTCATTAATATTGGAGAAATTTATTTATTTAAATACAAAAAATATATGTGGTACAGAAATATTCTGTATTACATTCTTTAGTATTTTTATTTCTATTGATAATATACAAGTAGAAAGAAGGTGTTTGAATGGAATTTCAATATTGTGAAATGGGAAAGCGTATTAAAATACGGCGTAGAGAACTAAATATAAAACAGGCAGAATTAGCAGAAGCTCTTGAAATATCAAATAATCATATGTCATCTATTGAAAACGGAAGGCAGAAACCAAGTCTTGACATTTTTGTCAATATATGTATACGTCTTGACGTTACACCTGATTATCTCCTTCTTGGCTCAATGCATGCTTGTAATATTCCGCAGAATATAGCTGACAAACTACAATTATGCAATCCACCTGATGTAAAGCTTGCCACAGATATTATTGAGCTTCTTATTGAGAGAAACGATACTGAGAATAATGACAGTATTTATGTATGAGTATAACCCTAATAATAGAATATTTTTATGTTTGTTTATCCATCTATGATATGATATAATATATTCAAAAATTTAGTTTACACTGAGGGAGTGGGTAACGAATGAGAATAGCAGTCTGTGATGATGATGTTTTGATGATTGAACAGTTACAGAAATACATAAAGAAGTTTTTCGAGAATAATCATTTAAAATGTCCGGAATTGGTGTGTTTTTCTAATGGAGAAGCGCTATTGGCAGATAAGGGCGATAAAGATATTCTCTTTCTTGATATCGAAATGCCCGGAATGAATGGTATATACATAGGGAAAGAGTTAAAAAAAGCAAATAACAATATTATTATTTTTGTAGTAACTTCTTATTCCGAATATCTTGATGAAGCCATGCGTTTTCATGCATTCCGCTATTTGTCCAAACCTTTAGATAAGCAGCGGTTCTTCCGCAATTTGAAAGACGCGGTTGACTTATACAATACGATTACATTCAAAATTCCTATTGAAACAAAGCAAGGTGTACATACTCTTCCCGCCTCCTCAATCATAGCAGTAGAGGCTCAGGGAAGAAAGGTGGTCGTGCATACGGTCGAGTGTGATTATGAATCGGTTCATAATATGCAATACTGGCTGACGTTGCTGCCTAAAAACTGTTTTTTTCAAACCCATCGTAGTTTCATTGTAAACTTTGAACATATTACAGATTTTGACCATACGCTTGTTTATTTGAACGATAAGAAGTTCCATGCGTATCTGACAAGACGAAAATATAGCGCATTTAAAGAAGCGTATCTTCTTTATCTGGAAAGTATGAGGTGATCGGAATGAATACTACAATATGTTATTTTTTCATTTATCTGGTAGAAGCGATTATTTTATGGCAATATACTTCAAATCTCTTTGAATCGAAGCGTCCGACAAGAGTGCGGCTTTCCGTATTAAGTGTCCTTTATTTTGTTTTATTTATTTTTTCTTTATTTGAATTGCGGTGGTTAAACGGTTTTTCATTTTTAGCATTAAATTTTATTTTTATCGTTACCCAATACAATTTAAAATGGTATTCCTCATTATTTCATGCCGCTGTGATTTCCGCTATTATGTCGCTTTGCGAGATAGTAGTTTACGGAATTATTTCCTGCTTTTCACCACACTTTTTTTCTGAGACATCATTCTTCTATAATTTAGTGATATTAACAGTTTTCAGTAAGATCATGTACTTTATGATTGTTTATATCATTATTTATTTTTTCAGGGAACGGAAAAGTTATAGGTATCAACAGGATAAATCCATAATTTTTCTCGGATTTATTCCTATATCGTCAACATTTCTTATGATTACTTTTGTGTGTATCGGTGAAGTGGTTGCGCTTCCGGCGTATCTTGATTGGATGATCGCGTTAAATGCTTTCATCTTGTTGGCGATTAATCTGCTCGTATTCGGAATAAATCAATATAATCAGAGGAAAAGCGCGGAATATATGGAAATGCAGTTATTACTCCAAAAAGAATCCGATTCAGCCCAATACTATGAGATGCTGCGTTTGCAAAACGAGAACCAGCGTATTTTAATCCACGATATTAAAAAACATTTACAGTCTATTGACCTGCTGAACGACCAAAAAGAACATGATAAGATAAACGCTTATATTAAGCAATTATTATCATCATCGGATTTAAAAGAATCTGTCCGTCTGTGTGATCACGAAATGCTTAATTCGATTTTATGCCGCTATATGAGACAATGTGCTGATAAGCGGATAGCGTTTCATGCGGATATACGAAGCGGAATAACGGATTCTATTGCGAATAGCGATCTTACGTCCCTGTTTTGTAATCTGCTGGAAAATGCAATGGAAGCGGCAGAGGGAATCCCCGACGCTTTTATAGATATCAGCACAGCTAAAAGAGAAAAGACGCCGTTTACTGTGATAACCGTCATAAATTCCTGTCGGGAAAATCCGTTTTCCACGCAAAATGGTAAATTGGTTACAAATAAGCCGGACAAGCATAAACATGGTTTTGGAATAAAGAGCATTCGTAAGGCAATCGATAAATATCACGGCGATATGAGAATGTATTACGACGATGATACATTGACTTTTCATACAATTATTACAATAAAACAATAAGTTGGCGTAAGCGGTCGATTTTTGTCCTAAGCGGTCACTTGAGAACTTTGTTATCCTATCCCATGATCAACGTATCACTTTGTATTAATCTCGCCAGCCACCTCGCCCTTAATCGAAAGCAGTCTCGAAAAAAGTTCCTGATTTCCGATCACCAGAATACACAATTTCTCCCTTGCCCTCGATACGCCCTGATACCACAGACGGTAAAAAATATAATCCGGGTTTGGGTGTATTTTTCCCTGCAGCCGTCCGTCACCGGTATATTGAAAATTATTATCCATACTGAAGATCACATTGTCAAACTCCTGACCGATCACATGGTGCGTATTCTCATATAACGATAAGTAATCTATGGGATTATTCTTAAACTTTGACGTTGTGTAACTGATAAACGTGTAACCCTTTTCGTTGCAGTAATACTCTATGATCCCGCCAGCCTCCGCGTAGTTGTCCGCATAGATAATATCGACGCTGTTTAACCGCATATTTTGTTCCGCTTTCAGGTTCAGATTTCTCATTTTATTGATAAAAAACGCGATTTCTTTATTCGTCCGTATTTTATCCGTCAGGCGTTTTTCAACGAAGTCCTGCCTGCTGCCAAGCTGCGCCGGTATATTCCTGTCTCTTTCCTTATGCGATAGAACCTGCATAAAATCATACGAAAAAACGCACCCGATTCCGCCCTTGGAATACGCGTCCAGTATGATTTCAAATGTTTCCGGATATATTCGCTGCGCCTCGTCCACAAAAATGTACCGGTATTTTCTCATCGCGCCCTCGCTCACGTCCTTCGCGCCGATCACGTCGGTATTTCTCATGATACGGTTTAATTCGGCATGTCCTTGGGATAAAACGCCGCAATGCACGATACACGTTTTCCCGAACCGGCTCTGTTCTCTGGCGATATCATATAAAAGCAGCGTTTTTCCCGTTCCTGCCGAACCGGTCAGTCCGAAAAGGACGCCGCCCTTCTGAAGTCCCCGCAGAATATCGCTTTTGATCTCCTCCTGCTGGCTTGTCAAATAATATTTGTTATCGAGGAATTTATCGGGCGTATTCAACGGCGAAACCAGATAATCCCGCGGTTTAAATAAACTTTCGATATCCCTCTCAACGTACCTGTCCAGTTTTTTCAAAACACAGATCAGTGTTCCGGCGTCGCATTTTTTCAGTTTCCCGTCGTATTGGTACAAACACACCTCTTCTTTATCCTGAATAAACGCGAAACTATACACGTCGTCCGCGATATGATTTAGGTAATAGCGGTTTCTCATCAACTGGTTTTCCACCTTCCGCAGATCCACCATCTGACTTTTTAATTCAATATTTAGTACCGCTTTGTCCCTGCCGATTTTTAGCAGGTCAAATTCCTTGCCGATCTGGGGAATGGAAAAAGAATAAAAGAACCCGTCCAGCTCTTTTAAAGACGTCTTATCGCTTACGCAGTCCACTAATTTCTTTATGGTTTCTACTTCCTCCGGACGGAATTTTATTTTTTCGTTTCTTTCCGACAAAGCCATTTCATAGGAAGACTTGTCGCTATCCTTTATGTTCCTTGTTAATAAATATAGATTGACCGCTCTCATTTTCACCCTCCGTTTTTTAATCCTTTTCCTTATCCAGCCAAACCACGCGGGAAGCCATGGACTGCATCTGCGGATCGTGGGTAACAAGCAGAATCGTCTTTCCCGTATCGCGCAAATGCCGGATATGCTCCGCTACGGTTTCCTTCGTCTCCTGGTCAAGGCTGTTTGTCGGCTCGTCCAATAAAACGATATCCGACGGTTTTAGGAAACACTGCGCCAACGCCGCCCGCTGACGTTCCCCTCCGCTTAACGTATACACTCTTTTATCCAAAATATGTTCCAGACCGAAACTTTTTAAAATCTCTTCCCGCTCCGTTCTTTTTTGGTAAGACGTCATCTTTTTAAAATGCTGCGCGACGGCGAAATTATAATCCACCGTTTCGTCTTCGATCAGCCCGCCGCTTTGCAGATAAATCGATAGATGATTTCGGAGAAGTTTCACTTTCGCCCTTCCCGACGGGTTCTTTATCCCGTGGATTTCCACAACGCCGTCCTCCTGCCGTTCCAGAAGTCCGATCATATTGAGAAGCGTCGTTTTTCCGCAGCCGCTTTTTCCCGTGATACACAAAAATTCCCCGCGCTCCACGCTCAGGTTAAAGCCGTCAAAAATCTGTTTTGTCCCGTACCGTTTACAAATACCGGTCAGTTTGATATCCTCCGTCATTTTCCCACTCCTTTTACGATCAAATAGTGAAAACATATGGTTTCTATTATCAGATGGACCGCAAACGCGCCCAACAACGCTATGACCGAGAAATGAAAGACCGGCGTCAAAAGCGCAAGCACGCCGTACTGCGCCGCTATGGACGCCGCCGGCGGTCCGTTCAGATCCCACGCGCCGTACCCGTACCGTTTCTTCACTGCCAGTTTTCTTTCATTTACGCGGATATAGCCGCTGCACCCGTTATATACCGTAAACACAAAGAGCGGCAGCAAAAGCCCCAGTTCCCAAAACGCGTTTTTCAGTTCTTTATTGACATGGGAAATGCTGTTGTCGTAAACGTTCGATATGGGTTCGGCAGTCAGCATGATCTTATCAAGGCCATATTGTTCCAATGCGGGAAGGATTTCCCCATAGGGATCTTCCGACGGAAGATAAAAGAAAATATGCATGCCGGACACATAATTTAACATCTGTCCCCAGATCAATCTACCGTCATAAATGACGATGACCGGATCCTCGATCCGACCGTTTCCGTTTTCTCCCACAAAGGGGCTGAACGCCCGTATCGTTTCTCCCGCCCGGTAATAAATCCCGTTAAACTCGTACCCCTGCGACTTGTAATACGCGAACTGGCTGTCGATCACGCCGGAAATTTCCATCGTGTCCGGCACGAGGATATTGAGCGCTCCTTCCTTAAAATAAGAGGCGTCAATGACATTCCCTTCGCCGTCGCGTATGGGATTGATTTCCAGATAATATTCGTTCACCGTAACCGGGAGCTGGTTATACTGCTGCGCCAGCGTTTTTTCCCCGGCGTAGGACATATAGTTCGTGCAGTCCATCAGGATCGGTCTGTACCGCTCCTTCGTTTCCGCGTAAAAAATATCCAGAAGTTCGTTATACTGCAGCTGATTACCGTCGTCTATGGGCTGCGCTCCCCGCACTATGGGAAACGCGTAATAATCGCTCAACGTTACGGCTGCCGAAACGTTTTCTTCGTTTAACCGGTAATCCGACTTCACCACCCGCGTAAAATCGGATAATTTTCCGATCAACAGGATCAGGACGAGAAAATGAACCACGAAATTGATCCGGTTAAATAAAACGGTATTCTTTTTTCCTTTAAGGGCGTTTACGGATCTTTCGTTCATAAAATGCTCCCTGCTATAAAAAACGGCATACCGCGTAAATCAGACCGGTTTCCACTATGGTTATAACGGACAGTTTCCAAAAAACGGACAGCAAAAAATCACACGCGATACGGAAAATTCCATATCCCATCATTCGTTTGACGATAAACGTTTTCCTGTGCGCCTGCGCCAGAAAAAGAAAACTCACCGATAGCAGCAAAGCAGGGAGGAACATATTATTCCAAGAAAAATACCTTTTGACGCGCACGTCCCCATCGATGATCCGGTAATAGATCCCGCTTTGCTCCAGCTCGTCGTAAAACGCCCCGATTGCGGGCGGCTTAACGTAATAGGCGCAAGCCTCGAGATTGTACGGTTCCAGTTCATGGAAATCATAAACGGATATCTTATTTGATAGGAAATTGCGTTGCGATTTCGCTATCTTATCACCAAAATCGTATTGTCTCCCGTCCGTCGTATAAAATTTTACCGTGGTTTCGCTTCCTCTGTCTTCAAGCAGTTCATAACTTATGAC
>JAMPBI010000096.1 GCA_023666775.1 Alistipes sp.
GGATGTTCTATTTGATACATTTCAAAAAATGTTACCGATTCTGGTATTTTACTGCTGACACCCTGCTCATGTACGACTGCGCTGATTGCTCTTGCTGTCCCCTCCAATTCAATATCTCCTACCTGGGAAAGATCAAAACTTCTGTTTTTCCGTTCACCTTCATTAAGCAGAAGAACTCCGTCTGAAGCATTTTCGAGAAGGCAGATCGTCTGGATATTTTCCGGAAGATTCGCCTGCTGATCCGTTGTATAAATAATACTAAATCCCAGCCGCCCGTCCTTAACCTGAAGGTATTCCATAATTGCATGATTTAAAATAAGTCTCGGCTCATCTATGATAAACAGAAAATATGGCCGAAAACGGTTTTCCTGCTTCTCCTGTTCTACCTTCAGTTTTCTTTCTTTGAGAATCTGCTGAATACTTCCCAAAACCTGATCTCTTGCATATTCATTACAGATTTCCCCTGTAACGTTAATTGACTGTATCTTAAGGTGCGGATACCATCGTAAATACGAAAATTCATTTTTGTATGCCTCATTATGGATAAACACAATCTGAAGATCATGATAGCTTTGAAAAAAGGTCAACTGCATCAATATATACTTCAACTGTGCATGAATATTCGCCTTACTTCCCACCAATCCTAAATGCGCCCTCTTCAGGTCCACAGGCACCGGAATCCGCTCAATCGTTCCATATTTCTCAGGTATCTGACGGGCAATATCTGCCAGTTCATCCTTCTGCATATCAAGCTCATCTTTCGCAAAGGATACCCTAACTTTGGAGTTTCCCTTGCAATACCCTAAATTAACCTGTAAAAAATCATCATCGGTAAGTGTTCTCTCATATAAACGGCTGCTGTAATTTAATATCATCCTTTCCAGAGATTCCGGCGCAGGATTCTGATAGTCCATTGCCTCCCGTTCGCGTTCTCTTGCACTGCGTATTTTTTTGCGTACACGCATAAGATATGACAGATACATTTTTTCCCGCTCGGCATGTTCCTTTTTAAGTTCCTTTCTCTGTTCCACAAAGTTCTTAACAGAAAAGCATAGTGTGATCAACGTCATTCCCACGCTCATATAGACGTAAAGTCCCCGCTTCAGCACGACTCCCATAATAATTGTAAATGTCATCGTACTTAATGTAGGAAGAATCATCTGTATGATACCGCCCTTTGTTATATTCTTTTTCTGTGGCGGTGCCTTCACTTCGATCAGTTCTTCCTTGATCCGATAGATAATTCTTGGTGAACGCTTGTAATATGGAAACCCATGAAACCGTTTATCCTGCCTGTCCGTCTGTGGCAGATGAATCTCCCATTCATCCACATCACCCGTTATTTCCAGGTAATTTTCAAAGAACACAATACTACATCCTGCGACCTCTATTATATCGCCTTTCTCAATTTCCCTTATTTCTTCAGGAAATATAACCCTATTTCCTTTGATATGAAGTTCCATATCGCCTTCCGGAAGTATAATATCCGCATACAGGCAAGGTCTTTTTGCTGATATCCAAAACTCTTCTTTTCGCTCATAACAATGCATACTCTTCTCTTTATGCTGCTCCATAAAATTCCGGTTCCTCACTACTTTCCTTCTTCCGGTGTATACTTGTCACCCAGTTGAATAATCTTATTCTGCAATGTTGAGATTCTCTCCTGCTTTTCCTCTCCATTGATATTGGTGTCACTCTCCAATTGATTTAATTCCTTCATGTAAGCATATACAAGCAACTTATCATCCGACAACGCCTGTGCCTTTTCCTGAGCCTCCGTATACTCCATTCGTCCGATATGTATCCAGTACTCAAGTTCTTTTTCATTACTCAATAGCGATAGTCTGGATATGATCGTATCCATTTCCTCTTTTTTCAAACTCTCACATTTCGCATAAGATACCGCAAGAATATATTTTGTGGATATATCCATATCCTGCGATCCTATATCTTCCATGCTGTCAATACAAGATACATAATCCAATCTGATATATGCCTCATTTGCCTTGATAACACACTGCTGACGCGGGATAACATAGAAGAATCCATAAATAAACGCTCCCACCGCAGCTAACAAAAATACCGATGCCATAACCGCCATAACTGATTTAACAATATACGCCGTCTTATCTACTCTTACTGTAGTCTCCTTCTCTTTTTTTAATAACGCCACCTTCCTGTCTTTAAGAACCTGAAGAAGATCTTCTACGCTTTGCGCTTCATAGAAATCCACAAATCCCGGTTCCCGTTCCAAAACTTCAAGACCGCTTTCCTGCAATTGTTCAACACTATACTTTTTACTGAGAATCCCACCTGCAAATATCTTATACTGCAATAAAAAGTTTTCCGGATCAGCATCTTGTCCCACCGGATATAAATCACGATTTTTAATATATGGCAGATAATTATCATCATAATATATATTGTCTGGTACAAGCGCAATCTTATACCCCTTCTCTACCCTCTGTAATCTACAGAAATTAATAAGAAACTGATACTGGTATTTTTTTTCTTCGCTTTTTAACTGTGACAAAGGATATAAACCGTCTATCTCATAAGAAAATGTTATTTCCTCCAAACTCTCTTCATAAGTACACGAAATAAAACATGGTTCCTCAATCAACAGCTTTTCCAGATGGAATCCCGTTTTTGCAATCATTTCTGATTTTTTTCTGCTTTCCGTAAGTATCATTTCCCGCTATCCTTCCTTCTCTATCATAACCGTTAATTCCATACCGGTATAAATGCGTGCTTCCTCATATGTAAGACCGTCGGATATCTGTCTTCCGCTATTCTTAATGCGAACTTTTCGCGCTTTGTTCCAATTCTCAAGTCCCTGTATATTTTCACTTAATACCCTGAGTGTTGTTTTTATTTTCTGTTTATTATCTACCTGAATATCATATGATCTATTCATAATAGGTTCTGTAATCGTTACTGTTATTTGCACGTGAGGATTTCTCCTTTCGCTTTCTTTCAATATATAACCAGATTCCGGCAGTCAGAATCATCCCTAACAAGACACAGCCTGCCATTGTCCATACATCCGTCTTTCCGCTATTCGTATTATATTCTGCCTTAATAACCACCTGCTTTTCACCGGAAATTACCATCTGAAAAGCATTGTCCGCAATCGGTTTTGGTTCATTTGTAAGTATATTGATAAAGCTATTCTCTAATTCTTCATTTTGTCCTCTTTTTTGCTTTTCTATAGACTTCTCAAATTCTTCCGAAAAAACCTGATATCCATATAAATCACCTAAATAAGTTATCGTCTTACCCTGTTGCTGTAATACCTCAAAATTAAGCTGCAATCCGGAATCTTCCTGCGTTTCCTCCTGTTTTGCGGTTTCATCCATATCATTTCTCCCACATTCCTACTATAGAACAAGAGAGCCGTTAAGAATCCTTCCTATCGGCTCTCCCCCCTAAAATTACATCTGACCAGCCATATCTGCGTCAGCATTGCGGAAGTTCTCCGCGATTGCTGTCATCTGGTCCGCCATATCCTGAATAAGCTGCCTCACCTGCTGCAGCGTCTTCTCGGCATCGTTGTACTGCTCAACATACTTATCACATGTATCAGCTTCCCAGATATCCGGCAGTCCATTTACAACATTGGTCATGACCTGAATACAGTCGGCAAATGTTTCACCCTGTGTGATTAATGTTTTTGCAGCATCATCAAGTGCTTCATAATCGAGTCTTAACATTTTTTCTCTCCTTGTTTTTTATTTAATAGAAAATTGCACGCAATTTTTCTATCAGATTTATAACTTCTGATCGACGGTTTAAAATTCCTTCGATTCAGTATGTTATCAAAATTCATCGTCAAGCTTTTTTCTGCCAAAAGTGACCGATATGATACCTGTTATTATTAACAAGGTAATTACACCCACAGCGATCAGAACCGAACTGACATTCCCCTTCCGGCTTTCCCTTACCGTTGTTGTAACCTTTACTGTCTGAACTTCTTCTGTCTGCTTATTATCCGGTTCTATCTCAGTCGAAACATCATGTAATGTAACCGGATTCGCCATAAACGAATACACTTCTCTGTTTTCTACATTTCCAATCCTTGTATATGTCAGACGGCTTGTCAATGTTTTAAGAAGCCTTATATTCTCTTCGTTGCTCGCCGCCCGGGAGTTTTTTGCTGTCTCTAATCCTTCGCTTACCTTCAACGCGGAAGCTTTCTGCGCCTCGGTTATATTATCTTTTAAAACAGTTATATTTTTTTCTGTTATCTGATAAACGGTTCTCGTATAAGTATCATATTCTAAATCATGTGTTCTTACCTTTGACTCAATATCATTTACATTGGAATACATATTTTCGACAATGCCGCTGATTTCTGACGCATTAATAAACGATGTTAAATCATACTCAAAAACATCCTGCTCCAGTTTTAACTGTTTCTGTTTCATCTCATCATATGCATCTATTACTTTATCAAAACCGTTTTTTATTTCTTCGTTTTTGTTGATACTGCCAACTATTTCTCTGCTCTTTGTACTACTAGCGTCTACTGCCATAGTAACAATTTCATTTAACATCTCATCCGCAGATTCTTCATTAAAAGTCAGCATTTGTGTAATTACATCCCCATCAGCCTCTACCGATGGAACTCCTACTGGATCATTCAATATATTCATCTTAAAGACTACCGGCTTTATATTATTATCTGGTTTTACCGGTATATCCGGTATGTCTCCCCCTTCCGTCGTCCCCCCTGTTGATGTTTCCTCCGTCAACGGTTCTGTAGGTTCCTCTGTTGATTCTCTCATGTTTTCTTCTGTTGATGGTTCCGTAGCCCCTTCCGTCGATTCTTCCGTTGATGGTTCCGTAGTTCCTTCTGTTGACTCCTCCGTTGACGGCTCTGTTGCTTCTTCTGTTAACTTCTCCGTTGATGGCTCTGTCGGCATTTCCGTAGACTCTTCCGTCGTTTCTTCCGGCTCTGTCGGTTTTTCTGGTTCTGTCGGTTTCTCCGGCTCCGTCGGATTTACTTCAATCCCCATGAGCAATGCAACATACTCTTCCATTGTCTGATTTTTTCCCAGAATCGATTTCCCGCCCTTACTGACAAGCCTATTATTCAAGTTTGTCATTTCCGCAACAATATCATCATATACAGCGCCTATTGCTAAATCTTTATATGTATCAAGCTGTTCTTTTGTATAAAACTCAAACATATACTGAGTTCCGTCTATATCTTCATCTCCGATTTCAGCTGTTACCGCTTCCTGTCCTACTGCCAATTGGCATAAAATTTCAGACAAATTCCTATACTCTGTCTCTATATATTGGTATTCTGATACTTTTTCTTCTACCGATTTATTAAAATCACTCAAAAGTCCATTATGTCTTTGAATTTCTGCTTTAAGTTGAAACACTTTATCCTCATATTGTAACAGTTCTTTTTCATCATCCAGTTCAAGTTGCTCTTTTTTTATCTGTTCTTCGTCAATATATGTATTCAATACAGTATTAACCGTATTTACATTCTGCTGCACTTCTTCAGACTTAACACCCATATCTGATATCTGGTCTCTGATGTGAAAAAAAACTTCCTCACCATTTGACAGATAGGTTTTATACGCTGTATCTAGCTGATTCACTGCATCTGCGTTTACTGCATAATTTTCCTCTAGCACCAACTTAGTAATCTCATTTTCCGCCCTCTCTAATTGAGGGATAGAAACTATTTCTGTCAAATCATACGGCTGGATTTCCAGCAATGTCTTCATATCCTGCGTGTCATTGACCATTATTTTTGACGCTGCATCCTGAGCGTCATGATACTCACCAAGAATGGTCGCTGTATAAATCTGACTGATATTATTGCTGAAAGAATGATATATTGCGTAAATATTATAAATCGCAGTATCCCTTGCCTGTCCCTTAATTCCGGGCGCTATTGCATAGGTAAGTTCCGTTGTGACCGGTTTCTCGTTAATTGTTAACACATTTACAGAAAATGTTGTAGGGATTACAAGATAAGCGCAATAAATTCCTGTTTCAATTCCGTTTCGGGCATCCTGCAAACCAGTCACCCTGATATCCTCAACAGTCATCGCACTAATTAATGAATTGCCATAATTAAGAATTGTATCACCCTGAATAATCCCCTCATCTAAATTTACTATTGCTATTGTCCCACTATAATTTAAATTTGAAGTCTGTTCAGTAACGGATGGCACTTGTTCGGTAACTACCGTCTCGACAATCTCATTATTTGGGGAATAACTCCCCCAGCAATATCCCGCAAACAGACACATCCCTGCAACACACAAAAACATCAGTAATCTTCTCATATTCTTTCCCACTTGTATTTTAACCGCTTCCTATTTTATAATTTTAATCCTAAAACAAAACCCGTCATAATTTACTATCAAATAAAAAAGGTTGCAATGAGTTCATCATTGCAACCGAACTATCGTAGTACTTTCAGACCAAACATATCTTCTGAACTACTTTAGACTTCAGGTTTTGCGTCCTAATATTTCTATTAGTTGCCCTCATTTCTAACATCTTCATAAGTTTTCTGATTATTACTATATCATATAAACATCTAACTGTCAATTACTTTTCAAAATTACTCACTCCGAAGCGCGTCGATCGGATTCAGCTCGCTGGCTTTCTTTGCCGGAACCCAGCCGAACAAAATACCCACGCCCGCCGAAAATCCGAAGCCGAGGGCAATGGCTCCCCACGAGATCACAAAAGTCGTCCCCAGAAGAACCGCCGCCACGAAAGAAATGACCAGTCCCAGAACAATTCCTATCACGCCGCCCACCAGAGACAGCACGATGGATTCAATAAGGAACTGTAACTGGATCCGCAGAGGCTCCGCGCCAAGCGCTTTCCTCAGACCGATTTCCTTGGTACGCTCCGTAACGGAAACCAACATCATATTCATAATGCCGATACCGCCTACCAGAAGCGCGATTGAGGCGATACCCGCAAGCATGGTTGCCATCATTCCGTTCATCGTATTCATGACGTCAAGAAGTTCGTCCATATTGAAAATATTGTAGCCGTCGTCATTTCCGTTAAACGCGGTATACAAAATATCCTCGATATCGTCAATGATCTGATCCGTATAATCCGTATCCGCGATATACACCTCAAGGCTGGTGACATTTGCCGCGCCGGTCATTTTCAGGGCATTCTTATAAGGAATGATCACCGAACCGTCGATACTGCCGCCCATGCTAAGCGACATGGCTGCCATCAGATCGTTGTTCGTCCCCTGGATACCCACGACCGTATAAGAAAAACCGTTGATCATCAACGTCTTCCCCAAAGGATCTTCACCGAGGAACAGTTTCCTTGCCACGTCGTCATCGATAACGCAGACATAAACGTCGCCCTCCATATCAAGAGGCATAAGCCCCCGTCCGTAAGCGACGATATCATTGTTTTTAAAATACACATCGTTCTTTCCGTTAATGGAAACCGTCTCCAGCACTTCGCCGTTTCGCGCGGCGGACGCCGTAAGGGACGCCGTCGGTGAAATACCCGTAATATATTCCACCTGGTTGATCTGCGCCAGATCCGTCTCGGAAAGACCGCTCTTTAACGCGGTTCCGTAAGCGCTCACCGTTAATTTGCCTGCTCCCATCTCCGAGAACTGCCCCA
>JAMPBI010000097.1 GCA_023666775.1 Alistipes sp.
GTTTTTTACTTTAAATCCCCCAAAACCGAATACCCGATTGCTCCTTCCGGCAGCGGCACGTTAAAGTTTTGCGCGATCGTCGCGCCAATCACCGCGAACGTGTCCGTCTCCGCAAGTTCCCCGCTTCCCGTAAACGACGGCGAATATGCCAGAAACGGCACTTTCTCTCTCGTATGGTCCGTTCCCGTATACGTCGGGTCGTTTCCGTGGTCCGCCGTGATGATCAGCAGGTCCTTTTCCCGCAAAAGCGGAAGCAGTCCGCCTAATTTCTCATCAAACCGTTCCAGCTCCTGCCCGTAGCCCGTCGGATTTCTCCGGTGCCCCCACAGGGCGTCAAAATCCACCAGATTGACAAAACACAATCCCGTAAAATCACTTTTCGCGATCTCTATGGTCTGTTCCATGCCATGCACACTGGACTTGGAACGGTTACTATCCGTAATTCCTTCTCCCGCGAAAATATCGTTTATCTTTCCCACGGAAATCACGTCCAGCCCGTTGTCCTTCAAAGCGTTCAGCACCGTTCTTCCCGTCGGCTTTAATGCGTAATCGTGGCGGTTTGCCGTCCGGACAAATTCGCCTTTCTTTTTCCCCACATACGGTCTTGCGATAACCCTTCCCACTCTCCACTCGTCCTTCATGGTCAGTTCTCTCGCGATCTCGCAATAACGGTACAGATTATCCAGCCCCATCGTCTCCTCGTTACCGCAGATCTGCAATACCGAATCGGCGGACGTATAGACGATCATCGCCCCCGTGGCGATCTCCTCCTCCGCCAGCTCGTCCAAAATCTCCGTTCCGCTCGCCGACTTATTGCCGATCACACGCCTCCCACAACGTTTTTCCAGCTCCTCAATCAATTCCTTCGGAAATCCGGTTTCCGTGAATGTCTGGAACGGCTTTTTCGTATGGATCCCCATCATTTCCCAATGACCCGTCATCGTATCCTTGCCGTTACTCTGCTCGTTCATTTTCATAAAATAGCCCGCCGGTTTTGAGACACCGTCCACATTTTTCATTGGCTTTAAATTGGCAAGTCCCAGCTTTTGCAGATTGGGAAGAGAAAACGTTTCCATTTTTTGGGCGATATGCCCCAGGGTATCCGCTCCCCCGTCCCCGTATTGGGACGAATCCTCCATGGCACCGATACCAAGAGAATCGATGACGATAACAAAAACACGTTTATACTGATATTCCATTGAAACCTCCCTGCTTCGCGATCTTGACAATACGGCTTGTTCCGAGTCTTGACACTCCCAGACGGATAAACTTCTCGGCGTCCGCAATGCTCGCGATCCCGCCCGCCGCTTTGATCTTCACTCCGTTCCCCACATATTGCGAGAATAGTTCAATATCCTCAAATGTTGCTCCCGCCGTGGAAAATCCCGTTGACGTTTTGATATAATCCGCACCGGACTCCGTCACCAGTCCGCACATTTTTATCTTCTCCTCCCTTGTTAAAAGGCAGGTTTCTACGATCACCTTTAACAGCCTTTTCTGACAGGCTTCTTTGACCTGCCGGATCTCGTCCAGTACATATCCGTAATCTTTTGCCTTTAACATTCCCACGTTGATGACCATGTCGATCTCCGCTGCGCCGTTTGCCACCGCGTCTTTCGTTTCAAATACTTTCGCCGCCGTGGCAGCGTTTCCGTTGGGAAACCCGATCACCGTACACACGTTCATTTTACCGTCGAGATACTCCGCCGCCTGCCGGACATAACAGGCAGGAATACAGACCGATGCCGTCTTGTATTTTACGGCGTCGTCGCAGAGTTCCCGTATTTCGTCCCATGTCGCTGTCGGAAGCAGCAGCGTATGGTCAACCATACCTAAAATATCCTGAATGTTCATATTCTTCTCCCGGTCCTTATATCAGATTATGGGGTCCGAAACCCGCGGGAAGCAGTTCCTTTAAGCGGTACACCTGCATTTCTCCCGAATCCGTTCCCAAAATGATTTCAAATGTTTCCCCGTCGCAAAATTCTTCCATTACCTGCCTGCATACGCCGCACGGCGCGCAGATTTCCAGATTATCCGCGTCTTCTCTGCCTCCGGTAATGGCAATCGCCGTAAATTCCCGTTCTCCCTCGCTGACCGCCTTGAAAAACGCGGTCCGCTCCGCGCAGTTGCTTGGTGTATACGCCGCATTTTCAATATTGCAGCCGGTATAAACCCTGCCCGATTTGGTAAGGAGCGCCGCACCCACACAGAAATGGGAATACGGGGCATAGGACCATTTTCTCGCCTCAAGGGCGGCTTTTACCAGTTCCTCTTTGTTCATTGCGCGCCACCTCGTTTATCCCGTTCTATCAACTGACGGATTGCCTCCACCGCCGTAGTGATTGCCAGTTCCGTATCATGCGCCTGACTGTTGGGAAGTCCCGCTTTTTCCCGTTCCTGATTTGCCACCACCAGAAAACAGGAAGCGACCCTTACCCTTAGAAAACTGCCTGCAATGAACAGTGCCGCCGACTCCATTTCCGACGCGAGGCAGCCCATGCGCAGCCATGCCTGCCACTTGTGTTCCAATTCGTAACTCACCGGCATGACCTCCGGCTCATGCTGTCCGAAGAAGGAATCCTTACACTGCACCACGCCGGTATGGTGCGTAATTCCCAACTTATCCGCCGCGGCGATCAGCGCGTTCATCGCCGTCACGTCGGGAACCGCCGGATACTCGATCGGCGCGTATTCCCGGCTTGTACCCTCCATTCGTACCGCCCCGCTCGCTATCACGATATCGCCGCCGCAGACATTGGTCTGCATACCGCCGCAGGTCCCTACCCGGATAAAGGTGTGCGCGCCGCATTTGGATAATTCCTCAATGGCAATGGCGGCGGACGGTCCTCCGATCCCGGTGGACGTAACGCTTACCTTCACGCCGTCAAGCGTTCCCGTGTATGTGACATATTCCCGGCTGTCCGCCATCAGCGCGGGATCGTCAAAATGCTTCGCTATTTTCTCACACCGCTTGGGATCCCCCGGCAGAATAACGTATTTTCCGATATCCTCCGGTCCCACCTGGGTATGATACTGTTTTCCCGAACCTTCTGTGTAATCTACCATATTTTCCCGCCTTTCCTCTAAATAATATATTCGTTGGTTTTTTCCCTCTGCCACTCCACTAAATCCGCCAGCGTGATATTGTCAACCACATCATTTACGGCGTCGTTGATCTTTTTCCAGACCATGACCGTCACGCAGCCCGCCATACGTCCGCATTCTCCGTTCCTGTCTTCCGCGCACTCCACGGGCGCAAGGCTCCCTTCCGTCGTCCGCAGGATCATGCCCACCGTATATTCCTTGGGCTGACGCTTTAGCACATAGCCTCCCGACGCTCCGCGGACGCTCTTGACAAAACCTGCTTTATTTAATACGGAAATGATCTGTTCCAGATACTTCTCCGATATTTCCTGCCTCTTCGCAATATCTTTTATACTCACCGGTTCTCCCGTATCCTGCAATGCCAGATCCAGCATTAAACGCAGTGCGTACCGTCCTTTGGTGGAAATTTTCATAAATACCGCCGCTCCTTTCCGTTATTCCGATTAAACCTACTGTTATTATAGGGCAAAACGCGAAAAAAAACAACGGCAAACACTTTGTTTACCGCTGCCTTTAATCGAAAATCATTTTCCTTACGATCCGCCCGCGCCGGTCCTCATCTTGCCGTAGCGTTCCTGCACCGCGCAGATCTTATCCGCGATACAGACGAGAACCGCCTCCCGGGAACGTGGAATATTGCGTATGTTCAGAGGCCACATATGGCTTCCGATGATATTTTCCTCCACAGGTGATAATTCAAAATTATTGCGCGCGTTTTCAAGCGCCACATACGGATGCTCTTTACCGTGCCGGAAACCGTTCATCTTCTCGTCCCTCGCGCAGTAAAAATAAAAGTCGTGCAGCATGGCTCCTCTCGCCAGCTCCTCCTCCCGCACCTTGATATGAAAACGTTTCGCGTAAGCATAACTTTTCATCGCCACATTCAGACAATGGTTGTACGAAGTGGTGCGCACATGGTGGGGATATTTTTTCAACTCCTGCACCGCCGGATTTGCTGCGATCTTTTTCAGATTTCTGTAATATAATTCACTCAATTCCATCACCTGTCAAGAAGATTTTTTCCATGATACTATCATACTATAAAGTATATCCGTTTTTCCAGCGGAAATTTGTTCTTTTTTTGGTACATGTTGGAAATTTTCCTTAAACCTTTTCCCCACGCTCCGAAAATCCCCTGCGGTACGCGTTCAAAAACAAAACGACCGAAAGCGCCGCCGCCAGATAATCCGTGATCGGCTGCGTCATTGCGAGATGCCGCGGCGTATTGCTCACCGCGTGGATCGTGAGCAGTATCGGAAAATAAATGATCCCCTGACGGCTGACCGACAGGATCAGGGACGGAACCGCCGCGCCCATGGACTGAATGGCATTCATAAACACAAAGAGAATACCGAGGATCGGTCCCGACATAATGTAAAGCCGGGAAAACGCGAACGCAAACTGGAACGCCTCCTCATTCTCGAGAAACGCCCTCGCGAGGGGAGCCGCGCCAAGATAACAGATACTCGTCATCACACAGCTCATGGTAAAAGCCAGTCCCAGTGAAAAACGCAGCACGGATTTATAACGTTTTTTATTTCCCGCTCCGTAACAGTAACCAAGAAGGGGCTGTATTCCCGTTCCCACACCGATAAGAAGCATAACCGCTATCATATTTACTTTCATGGCGACGCCGAGACCGGCAAGCTGCAGATCGCCGTGTTCCCCCATGAATTTATTGATCACGATATTGGACACGCTCATGAGAATACTGTTCAGCGACGCCGGAATACCGATCGCCAGCACTCCCAGAGAAATATTCGCCTTCGCGGTATAGTCCTTAGGACTGATCGACAGCATGGATTTTGGCGAAAGCAAATGGGTCAGATAAATAATCGTTGAAAATACATTTCCAAGAACGGTCGCGATCGCCGCTCCGGCGACATTCCAACCGAAACCGAGTATCATGACCGGATCCAGCACGATATTGATAACATTTCCCACGATCATTCCCATCATCGCCTTATTCGCCTGCCCCTCGGAACGAATGATGTTACTGAACGAATTGCTGACGATCAGAAACGGAATACCAAACGCCAGAATGGATAAATACTGCACCGCGTATCCTATGGTGTCGTCGCTCGCGCCGATAAGGCGGCACACCGGCTGACAGAAGATCAGGATCAGCGCCATGGAGATCACGCCGATGGCAAGGCCCGTCCAGAAGCAAAAAGACGACGTATTCTTCGCGACCTCCCGCTTCCCTTCTCCCAACATTCGGCTGATCATCGACGTTCCGCCGATACCGAACAACATTCCGATCGCCATGAACAAAAGAAACGCCGGCGTCGCCACGGAAACGGCGGCAACCATCAACGGGTCTTTTGTCTGTCCGATAAAAAACGTATCCGCTAAATTATACACCAGAACCATCAGCATGCTCACGATCGACGGAATAACGTTTGTAAGCACTGCCTTCGGCACCGGCGCGTCCCTGAAAATTTGTTGTGTTTTGTCCTGCATTTTTTCATTCTCCTTTAATAACCTTTTACGGTATCGTATTATTTCGACTTCGCTTTCGCGATCTCCTCCAGATATTTCTGCCCCAGAGGGCTTACCGCCGTACCTTTCCGTTTCAGATAACCGATGGTCATGACCTCGTCCGATTTCAGAGGCACCGCCGTATAGTCCGAACCGTTCAGCTCCTCGCAGATGATCCCGGAACACAGGGTATAACCGTTTAACCCCACCATAAGGTTTAGCATAGTCGCCCGGTCATTTGCCTTGATCAGGCGCTTATATTCATATGTACTGAGAACTTCCTCCGCGAAATAAAAAGAATTATAATTTCCCTGCTCAAAGGAAAGGCAGGGATATTCTTCCAGTTCCTCCAGCGCGATCTCCTTTTTTTTCGCGAGCGGGTGGCGGTTCCACAGATAAACATAGATCCCGCACTGTAAAATCTCATGAAATTCCAGTTCGTACTCTTTAAATAATTTCCGTAAGACGTTCTGATTAAAATGATTGACGTAAAGAATCCCCAGCTCGCTCTTAAAATTCTTCACGTCCTCGATGACCTCATACGTTTTCGTCTCGTGGACCGCAAATTCATACTCGTCCATGCCAAACTGCTTCACCATTTTCACAAAAGCGTCAACGGCGAAGGAATAATGCTGCATGGAAACGCTGAAGCGCTTCTTGACATTCCTTTTATCCACATAGCGGTTTTGTACGAGTTCATACTGTTCCACAACCTGCCTCGCGTATCCGAGAAATTCTTCTCCCTCGGGCGTCACGGAAATCCCCCGGTTATTCCTCCGGAAAATCTCAATGCCGATCTCCCGTTCCAGCTCCTTCACTGCCGCCGAAAGACTGGGCTGGGAAATAAACAGGCTCCTTGCCGCCTCATTCATGGATCGGCAGTCCGCGACGGTGATCACATAATTCAACTGATTTAACGTCACTTTTAGTATTCCTCCGCAATGTCGATTTCCTGCTGCTCCTCTTCCGCGACTACCGGACTCAGCGGCGTATGGCGCAGATAACCCAGCCAGTAACCGCAGCCCACAATTCCCGCGCCTCCTACGATATTACCCAGCGTCACCGGAAGGATATTTTTCAGCAGAAAATTAAACCAGCTTAGTCCTTCCGCCCGTATACCGTATTCCGCCGACGTAAACAGCGCGGCGCAGCCGAAATACATATCCGCGATACTGTGTTCAAAGCCGCACAGAACAAACAGCATTACCGGCCAGAAACTGGTCATCAGCTTCCCCGACACCTTCTTTTCCGCAAAAGACATCCAGACGGCAATGCAGACCAGGATATTACAGAGTATGCCGCGGATAAAACTCTCCAAAAAAGAGAGATTGCACCTTGACGCGCCTGCTGCCACAACGCTCTGCGCAAGGCTTGCGGAAAATAAGTCCGGCGTATGTCCGTAAGTCACCAGTAACGCCACCATAGCGGCGCCGATAAAATTTCCCACAAATACAAAAAACCAGTTCCGAAGCATATTCGCGGCGGTGATCTTTTTCTCCAGTACCCCCAGGATCATCAACGTATTTCCCGTAAACAGCTCGCTGCCCGCGATAAGGACCATCGCCATTCCCGATGGGAAAACGATCGCTCCCACGAGTTTTGCCACGGACGGATTGGCGATCGTGCTGGACGCCGTCGTCGAGGCAATGCCCGCGAACCCGATAAACATTCCCGCAAAAATTCCCAAAATGATCATCTTAAATGCGGAAAGTTTCGTCTTATGTATGCTGATCTCAACATAACTTCTCGCAATTTCCAGTGGTGAATGCATTTTTCTACCTCCTGCTTTCCTTTTATAAACGTGTACCTAAAATATTCTTATATCCTTCTCCATAAATTTCGCTGGCGCTGGTGATGATCAGAAACGCCGCCGGATCCTCCTCTTTTACGATATCCTCAAGTCCCGGCGCGATCTGCTTCCTGACGACGCACAGGATCACGTCCTTTTTATTATGGCTGTACGCTCCCTCGCCCGCAAGAAGCGTCATGCCGATATCCAGTTCCTCCATGGCT
>JAMPBI010000098.1 GCA_023666775.1 Alistipes sp.
ACAGCGAAGCCGACAATACCGGCGATATGACCGTGATCAGATTGCCGGAAAAAGAATTCATTCCGCTTACCTGCGCCAGTTTTTCCTCCGGAACAATCATTCCCATAGCAACGGAAGAAGCCGGATTTTGAAAAGCGTTCATAAAACCTATAACAAAATTTACAACATAAATATGCCATGCCAAAAGACGGTTTCCGAGACTTAAAATCAGTACCGCCAAGGAACAGGCGGCTGCCACGCTGTCCGCCGCCAGCATGATCTTTTTCTTGTTATGCCGGTCAACAAACGCCCCCGCAAATAAACTTACAACAATATACGGAAGATAGTTAAAAAACGATAGCAGGGATACGGTCATCGCCGAACCGTTCTTTGTATAAAGCCATAAGATCAGGGCAAAGCCGGTCATGGAACTTCCCAGTTGGGACGCCGACTGGCTGAGCCAGAAAATAATATATCTCTTATAATTGTTATCCATTGAATTTCTCCTTATATTTTCTTGTATTTTCCAAAAATCCTATAAGTACAAAATCCAACGCGGACGTATCAAAAAACCTCTGTACAGGATAGTTACTATAACTTATATGTTATGAACACTTCGTGTCCTATAACTTATCCGTCCAATCGTCGGACCCTGTACAGAGTAATACGCTCAAATCAATTATCATATGGCACAGCATACCCTCACCTCCATCTGCTTTCACTATTTCCATTATACATAAATCCCATTAAAAATTCAAATGGCGATCGACCGCGCTCTGCGCGCCCATGGTTCACTGCCGTCAGAACCTTGAAAATATTTTATCGGCATCATCTGCCCGCCATAATTTCCTCCACCTGCCGTCTCTTCTCATATAATACACAACCTCCGGCATGATCGTCCGCAAGCAGATCACCGTCCCTCAAAGCCTGAAACAGCTTGGATTTCATTGCCTCTCTGAGCGACGTATCCTTTACGTTTATGTCCGAATACGGAGAAAACGGACAAGGTTCCGCCCCGCCATGGGAATTGATATGGAAAAATCCTCTGCCTGCCGCGATACAGCCGCCGGAGCTTTTTTCATCGCCCGGAAAAGAGACAAAGACCATCTCGGAATATTCCCTGCGCAGCCTCTCAATACCGTTCTTTAAAAGTTCCCGTTCTTCTTCTCCGGGCGCCAGTTCCCGGCTTTCTTCCATAACGGGTACAAACTCAACAAAAACCACAAGTTTACAGCCTCTGTCCGCAAGACTGTCCAAAAAATCAACGGAAATAATTTCTTTCACATTCTCTGTCGTTACCGTGACGGATACTCCGAACAGCAGACCTTTTTCATGGAAACTGTCCATATTGGAAATCAGCTTGTCATAGACCCCTTCTCCCCTGCGCATATCCGTTTCTTTTTTTCCGCCCTCTATACTCATGACCGGAATCAGATTACGGCACTGTTCAAATAGTTTTAAATACTTTTTATCCAGAAAGGTTCCGTTTGTAAAAATCGGAAAAATGATATTCTGTATTTTCCCCGCCGCTTCAATAATATCCCGTCTAAGCAGCGGTTCACCGCCCGCAAGCAGGATATAGCTTACGCCAACCTCGTCTGCCTCCCTGAAAACGGAAAGCCATTCCTCACTTGTAAGCTGCTCCACCGGCTTGGAATCCTGCGTTGCATGGTTACATCGCGAATAACAACCGGCACAATGCAGATTGCAGCTACTTGTAATGCTTGCAATCAGAAAAGGCGGAATATGTACCCCGTTTTTTTCTTCCTCTGCCCGGATTTTCGACGCTTTCCTGCTTGCCGCCGCGAACTTTACCATAAATGCGCTTTCCCTCGGGTCTTTTAACGCCGCTTTCAGGGAATCGGCTACAATCCGCCCAACTCCCCGTGTCATATACGCCTGAATATCAAAATTTTCATCCATAAAAGAACCTCCTATTCTTTCACACTCCCTGCTTTCCTACAATCCTCTTTGCAAATTCAGCGGCGTCCCGGCAGTCCTTCTCGTCCGGTTTTCCCTTATGCATCGGTCCGAAAGAGCCCTTACAGTAAAACTCTTCTTCGGCATGAAAAATCCCTTTTTCTTTCAAAAGTTTTTCCACCTGCTTATAAGTCGATTTGATCAACGCGGCTGTGCTGACATTTACTACCTTCCCAACATTTACATGAATACCCGAAATAAACTTTTTTACACTCTCGTCAACGCCATAAGCGTAGACCGAACTACACAGGAAAAGGATATCCACATCTTCCGTAAGCGCTTTTTCCGTTGTCTCCGCCCTCACGCCCACCGCGTCCGCAATCGCCTCGGCAAGTTTTTTTGTATTTCCCGATCTTGTGTAATATCTCACTGCAACCTTCATAGACACACCTCTTTCTATCAACTCATTGGTTCGTTGATACTCTTAAAAAATGCTTTACTCTTATTTCCGTACCATATATAATTATATTGGTACATTAAAAGGGTGTCAATTACAAAGAAATTTGTGAGTAAGTAAGAAAAAAATGAGTTAAAGGAGGAAATACTCATGGCAGCCGTCCATAGTTGTCCATGCACAGAAGCATGCCCATTGCAAAAGGTTTCAAATGCCCTCGGTGGAAAATGGAAACTCTCTATCCTTTGTTCCCTGAGCGGCGGCAAAGCGACGCGGTACAATGACCTGAAACGGAAAATAAAAGGGATTTCCAATACCATGCTGGCAAAATCACTGAAAGAACTTGAGGACAACGGTCTGATAAAACGCACGGAATATATGGAAGTTCCTATCCGGGTAGAATACGAAACAACCGATTTGACACAAGATTTACTGCCAATCCTGTCTGAATTGGCAAAGTGGTCAGTTAATATCAAATAGAACAGAGAAATTGCAGAGTAATTTCCTATCAAACAAAAAGGCAGAACCTCTTTCCGGCTCTGCCCGCTTTTGTTTCTGTTTTTAGTAACCAAACGCTTCCATTAATTCGTCATAGGACATTACGCTGCCCGGTGCGGAAATTGTCTGGCTCTTATCCGGAGAAGTCACGATCGATAAAGACATCTTCATCTCATCATAGCTGTCCTTAATGCCGATCGCCATAGAGACTACTTCGCTCTTTCCTTCTACGCCCACGCTTACCGCAACGTTCATCGCCTCGTCTTCGTCCAGTTCACCCATATCTTCGGAGGCTTCTTTGATTGCTTCGTTCAGTCCTTCGACTTCTCTCTGCGCTTCCGCCGTGTAATCCACGCCGCCTTCGATCTTATCCAGAGCTTCGGCATACTGCATAAAATACTCTTCCACGTCCATAGACGCTAACGCTTTCATAAACGCTTCCGCTGACTTTTCGTCAACCGCTACGGAAATCTTGTCGCCGGAAACCGTCACGCCGCTTCCTTCCTTTGACGCCAGTTCCTCAATAAAACGGCAGACAACATCGGTGAGCGCGTCGTTATACGCAGGATCAACCTCCTCCGCTTCAAGACTTGCTTCCAATAACTCGGCAAAGTCGATATCAACGCCCAGTAAATCGGAATAAAGCTCCGTAAGATCGTCCATGGTCATTTCAACATAGTCGCCCGGCAGGTCGATATAAGCCGCGAGCATTGCATACTGCGGATCCAGCTCCGCCATGAAATCAAAAACCGCTTTCACATTTACATAAAACTTGTCGTCAACCACAATACAGTCGGAGAGACGGACATAATCCTTCATTTCCATTTCCTCGATGTTCATTTTCATATCGATCGTAACGACGGCGTTCGTATCATCGCTGCTCACGTCGATCTTGAACCCTAAATCCTCGTCGTTCATGTTCATCTCAAAAAACATGGACATTCCGTTTACTTCCACATCGTTCATCTTGTCAATCACAGCCTTAACCGCGTCGCCGGACGCCGCGTCCTTCGTGCCGCACGCCGCAAGGGATAATGCCATGACAAAACAAAGCACCGCTGCCAATAACTTCTTTTTCATATTCATTTTCCTCTCTTCTACCTTTCCTGCTAAGAAAAAAAGGCTCCGCAATACGGGAACCTTTATGTATCGCTTCTTATAAATCGATACTTCCTTTTACATCGCCGTTTGCAACAAAATATGCTGCATGCTCTTCCGGTTTGCAGTAAATATCAATCGACTGAACGGAAGAAATTCTCTTCTTGCCCATTAATGCCGCTGCCGCTTCTTTACACTTGTTGATAACTTCTTCATGTGTAAATTCTTTTCCTGCGTACTGAATATATAAATTAGTCACTGTCTCGCTAGCCTTCTTTGCAGGAGTCTTCTTAGCTGCTTTCTTAGGGGCGGTTTCTTTCTTTGCTGTTGTTTTCTTTTCTGCCTTCTTTGCCGGCTCTGCCTTAACAGGCGCCGCTGCCTTTGGAGCTTCTGTCTTAGCTGCTTCCGCCTTAACTGCTACTGTTGTTGTTGCTGCCTTAGCCGGTTCTGTCTTAGCTTCTTCTGCCTTTGTTTCTACTTTCTTAATCGCCATTTTTTCACCATCTTTCACTATTTACATATTAAACAACATTTATGATTATATAGTATTCCGAAATTTTTTGCAACAGCAAAACGAAATTTTTATGTCAAAAAATGTACTAAATTTAATACAAATTTTCGGGCTGTTTTCTGTTAAATTTCACAACAGACAGAATGAAGCCAGTTTTTTTCTTCCTCGTTCAGGTACGGTGAAATCACCTCAAAAACCCTTTTCTGATAGTTTTTCAGACGCTCGGTTTCCTTCGGGGACATCTGCGCGAAGTCAACCAGCTCCGTTTCGATCGGGGCGAACGTCAGCGTTTCAAATTTTAAAAACTCGCCGTATTCATTGACCGAATCCGAAACCGCCAGCAATTCATTTTCAATGCGGATCCCGTGGCTTCCTTCGATATACACGCCCGGCTCGTCCGTCGTGATCATACCCGGAAGGATCACGCACCCGTCGTCCCTCTCGGGAACTTTTTTCCAGCGGAAGCCGTTCGGCGCCTCATGCACTCCCAGAAGATATCCCACGCCGTGTCCCGTACCGCAGCGGTAGTCCAGTCCCAGCTCCCACACGGGTCCTCTTGCCAGAATATCCAGGTTCATACCGATACAGCCCTTTAAAAAACAGGCGTCGGAAAGATTTAACATGCCCCGCAGCACCGCCGTATAATGGGTTCTGATCTCGTCGGAAACTTCTCCCAGCGCGACGGTTCTTGTAATATCGGTCGTTCCTTCCCAATACTGTCCTCCCGAATCCACCAGAAGCATTCCCTCCGGTTTTAAAACGGCAGCGTCCTCCCGGTAAGGATTATAATGCATCATGGCAGCGTTGGCATTGTAGGCGCTGATCGTCGTAAAGCTCGGTTCGATATAGCCTTTCTGTTCCTCGCGGAATTTTTCCAGACGCTCCGCCGCGTCACGCTCCGTAAGCCTTTCCGTTTTTACCGCGTTTTTCAGCCAGTAAAGAAACTTCGTCACCGCCACGCCGTCTTTGATATGCGCCTTTCTTTCATTTTCGATCTCGGTAGGATTTTTTACCGCCTTCATAAGGATTTCGGGATTTTCCTTTTCAACGCGCCGTATATCTTCCGGCAGCACACATTCTACCAGATAATTGACCCGGTCTTTGTCAAACAGAACGCTCTCCGTAAGATTTGCCGCCTTATCGTAAAACGCGTCATAATCCGCAAGAAAAACGCCGTCCCGTTCCAGACGGTCCGCCAGCTCTTTTGAAAACTTACCTTTGCCGCTGTAGAGTATGACTTCTTCCATACCGATATAAAGATAGGCAAGCGCCATAGGATTGTACAAAATGTCGTTTCCCCGGATATTCAATGTCCACGCGATATCGTCAAGCGTTGTGAGAATGTGGTGTTTTGCATCGACCTCCCTCATATACTCACGGATACGGGAAATCTTGGAACGCCGGTCCTCTCCCGCGTACTGCATGTCCAATTCAAATACGGGTTCTTTTGACATTTCCGGACGGTTCTCCCAGATCCGGTTGGCATAATCCCTGTCCATGACCGCCGCGATCTCCCGGTACGCCCTTCCGTCCTTTGCCGCCACCGTCTTAAAATCCATGGCAATACACTCTCCGCTGCCAAGCAAAGACCCGATATAGGAAATCATTTTCGGCGTTCCCTCCACTCCCATTTTCATCAGCGCGATCCCCGAACCTTCCAGTTCCTTTTCCGCCTGAATAAAATAACGTCCGTCCGTAAAAAGCGCCGCTTCGTTTTGTCCCACGACCAGCGTTCCCGCCGAACCGGTAAAACCGGACAGAAACCTGCGGGTCTCGAAATATGCCCCCGCATATTCCGAGTTGTGGTAATCCGCCGTTGTCACCACATATACCCCGGCCCCGTCTTTTTTCATCATCTCCCGAACCGCTTTTAATCTGTCTTTTACCGTCATTTTATTTCCTTTCCTTCCCGCAGCTTCTGGATCGCCTTTTTTTCGATCCTGCTCACATAACTTCTGGATATTCCCATCATACGGGCAATCTCCATCTGCGTCATCTCTCTCCCCCCGTATAAACCGTACCGGAACGCGATCACTTTCCGCTCCCGTTCGTCCAGTTTTTGTTCGATTGCCGTTTTCAGCCACTCCACTTCCTGATTGAACGCCACCCACTGGTAAACGTCGCTGTTTTCACTTTCCAGAAAATCCATCAGGCTGATCTCGTTTCCCTCTTTATCCGTCCCGATGGGTTCGTTCAGCGAAACTTCCCGGCTTCTTTTCTTATTGCTTCTAAGCTGCATCAGAAGTTCATTGTCGATACACTTAGCCACATACGTTGCCAGCCTGCTCCCTTTCTCCGGGTCAAAACTTTTAATGCCTTTGATCAATCCTATGGTTCCTATGGAAATCATGTCTTCCTGTTCCATATCACTTGAGGTATACTTCTTAACCATATGTGCCACCAGACGCATATTCTTTCTTATAAGGATTTCCTGCGCAGCCATATCGCCCTGTCTGAGTCTTTGGAGATACTCCTTCTCTTCGGATGCTGTCAAAGGTTTTTCAAATATTTTCAAGAAAGCACCTCAAAGTCATTTTATACATCATATGAATAAAACCACTTCAAAGTGCCTTTCCAAAACTATTCTTTTCTTCTGAGAATATCGTATGGATTTAATTTTACGCCCAGATCGATGTAGAGGATCTGCTTCGGGTGGGGCGCCGATTCCTGTTCCTTTCCTCTCTCGTCGGTTATCCTCCTTACCGTGACTTCCTCGTTCGTTCCGTCCGGCCTCATAACCTCGATCGTCTCGCCCACCGAAAACTTGTTTCTCTGTTCGATCCGATACAGACCGTTTTCTCCTTCTTCCTCGATCGTGCCAAGATAGGTGTACTCACGGACATATACGTTATTATCGTAAATCTGCGTGTTCTGATCCGGCTTCCCGAAGAAAAATCCCGTGGTATACTGCCGGTATGTGCATTTTGAGATTTCCTCACGATAAAAAGGAAGCCTCTTTTTGTAAAGATCCGGATCGTTAAAATAATCGTCGATCGCCATGCGGTATGTCCTTGCCACCGTCGCCACATAAAGCGCCGTCTTCATTCTTCCCTCGACTTTAAAGCTGTCAATTCTTATAAAGAGGACGAGACAAGTACAGAGCGCAGTAAGCTT
>JAMPBI010000099.1 GCA_023666775.1 Alistipes sp.
GCGGGGAGATCAAAGTGGACGGAATGAACACCCAGAATATGACGAGGCGGGTGCTTCGGGAACGTTTCGGCATGGTGCTTCAGGAAACGTGGCTGCAGGCGGGAACCATACGCGACAATATCGCATACGGAAAACCCGACGCGACGGACGAGGAGATTGAGAAAGCGGCAAGAATGGCGCATGCCCACAGTTTCATAAAACGTCTCCCGGAGGGGTACGACACGGTTCTTTCCGAGAACGGGGGAAATCTGTCCCAGGGGCAGAAGCAGCTTTTGTGTATTGCCAGGGTTATGCTGAAATTACCGCCGATGCTGATATTGGACGAGGCGACGTCCTCGATCGATACGAGAACGGAGATCAGGATACAGAAGGCGTTTCATACGCTGATGGAAGGACGGACAAGTTTTGTGGTTGCGCACCGCCTTTCCACGATCAAAGAATCCGATATCATTCTGGTGATGAACGCGGGAAAGATCATCGAGCAGGGAACCCACGAGGAGCTTCTTGCGATGAACGGATTTTATTGGGAGCTTTATAATTCACAGTTTGCACATTAATTTCGGAGTAAGGTGGTTTCATGGAAAAGTTGAATGTGGATATCGAAACGGCAGATATGGAAGAACTGAATAAGCTGAAAAAGTGGCTGTTTAACGAGAATATCCGTCTTATGGCAAAAGAAAAGGAACTGGAGGACGAACGGGAACTGATCCATGTCCAGCAGGGACTTTTAAAAAGCCAGCAGCGCAAAAATACCATATTTAAGACCCAGCTTGACGGGCAGAAGATCCTGTTTGAAAAGCAGTGGGCGATCATGGAGGAAGAACTGAGGCGTCTGGCGGCGGAGAAGGAGCAGTTTGAACACAGAAAGGCCGTTTACCGCGATGAGATTTACCGTGAAGCGAGAAAAACATTTCAGATCGCCGAGGGCGGAAGGGTGTTTTTTAAGGGCATATCGGATGGTCAGGAACTAAAAAAACGCTACAAGGAACTGATGAAGATCTACCACCCGGATAATACCTCCGGGGACAACGACACACTCCTTGCCATCAGCAAGGAATATGAACGTCTGAAAGAAATTTATTTTGATTGACCAAGGGCTTATTATTTGCTAAAATTGACTATGTGGGTAAGCACTTACATAGTCTTTTTATTAATAGGAAATTGCTCTGCGATTTTTCTATTTCATATCTAACACGAAAGGGAGAATTAGAAATGACAGTTCTGGTTTTAGTAATCATTGCATCCCTTATTGCATTGGGGTTTGCAGCCTTCAACTACTTCAAGGTTAAGAAGATGGACGAAGGTACGGAAACAATGTCCGAGATCGCGGAAGCGATCCGGGTGGGCGCCAACGCGTTCATTAATTATGAGTATAAGATCATCGCGATTGTGGTAGCGGTTCTCGCGGTATTGTTTATATTCATGTCTTGGCAGTCGGCGGTCAGCTTTATTATCGGCGTGCTGATGTCCGCGGCGGCGGGCTATGTCGGTATGAAGATCGCTACATATGCCAATGTGCGTGTTTCCAATAAGGCGCGCGAGACGAAGAACATCGGTGAGACGCTCAAGGTAGCGTTCCGCGGCGGTTCCGTAATGGGTCTTTGCGTGGGCGGTTTTGCTTTATTGGGACTTTTTATTGTTTATGTCGTGTTCGGGTTCGGCATGGGTCTGATGTCCGTAGAAGCAATCAAGAACGGCGCAATATTTACGCAGTGCCTTTCCTGCTATGCGTTAGGCTGTTCCATCGTGGCGATGTTTAACCGTGTCGGCGGCGGTATTTATACCAAAGCGGCGGATATGGGCGCCGATCTTGTAGGTAAGACGGAAGCGCATATTCCGGAAGACGATCCGCGTAATCCGGCAACGATCGCCGATAACGTAGGCGACAACGTAGGCGACGTGGCGGGTCTTGGTTCCGATCTGCTGGAATCCTATGTGGGCGCCATTTCGTCGGGTATCATTCTCGCGTCCCATTTATTCCTTGTATCGGCGGCTACAAGCGGCAGATTCAGCGAGGCGTTACTGGAGAAAATGTTCTTCTATCCGCTGGTGTTCGCGGCATGCGGTCTGATCGCGTGCGTGCTGGGAATTGCGTTCGTCCTGTTTAAAAAGGGTTCCGACAATCCTCATAAGGATCTGAATATCGCGACATTCGTATCGGCAGGTCTTACCATCGTATGCGGATTCGCGGCAACGTATCTGTTGTTTAACGACGCTTCCATCAGCGAGGCGATCAAGGAAGCCGGTTTCGTGCTGGGTTATATCTCACCGTGGATCGCGGCGACGATCGGCGTTGTCAGCGGCGTTGTTATCGGTATGATAGCCGAATATTATACCAGTTACGACTATAAGCCGACCCAGATGATCGCGGAGGCGTCTAAGGAAGGCGCGGCTCTTACGATCACGCAGGGTCTTGCGGTAGGTATGAAATCCTGCATGGCTCCGCTTATCCTTCTGGGCGTCGCGACATTTGCTTCCTATGCGGTTGCGGGTATGTTTGGTATTTCCATGGCGGCGATCGGCATGCTTTCTTTTGTAAGCACGACGGTTTCCGTAGATACATATGGTCCGATTTCCGATAATGCGGGCGGTATTGCCGAAATGTCGGAGCTGGACCCGGAAGTTCGTGAGATCACGGATAAACTGGATTCGGTTGGTAATACGACGGCGGCAATCGGTAAGGGATTTGCCATCGGTTCGGCTTCTCTGGCAGCGCTTTCACTGATGGTATCGTATCTTTATTCGTTCAACGACCCGACGACGCCGCTGGAACTGAACTTTACCAATCCGCTTATCCTTGCGGGCGCTATGGTAGGCGCGGCGGTTCCGTACCTTTTCTCCGGTATCCTGATCGAGGCGGTCGCGAAGGCTGCCCGTAAGATGGTAGAGGAAGTCCGCAGACAGTTTAAGGAAATTCCGGGTATCTTAGAAGGCAAGGCAAAACCGGACTACAAGACCTGTATCGAGATCTCTTCACAGGGCGCGATAAAGGAAATGAGATTTCCGGCGTTCCTGTCCATTCTTGTTCCGCTGGTAGCAGGTTTCCTTTTCGGACCGTGGTTTGTGGGCGGCGTTCTGATCGGCGCGACCCTGTCCGCCATCATGCTGGCAATCTTCACGGGAAACGCGGGCGGTGCATGGGATAACGGCAAGAAATATATTGAATCCGGGGCGATTGAGGGACAGAAGAAAGGCTCTCCGGCACATGACGCTGCCGTTGTAGGCGATACGGTAGGCGATCCGTTAAAGGATACCGTCGGACCGTCCCTGGATATCCTGATCAAGATCATGTCTACCGTTTCTCTGGTGGCGGTAAGTTTATTCAGCCGGTTCAACGTATTGGACTGGGTCCAGAGCATGATGAAATAAAAATATTTGGAGAGGAGCAGGCATGCCCTTATGGAAGCTGAAAGTAATGAGAAATTTGAAATGGAGTTGAATAAGCAGACATTTTCTGTTATTGAAAGGATTTCAGAGGGTATGCCGGGAGGCTTCTTCATTTACCGCGCCGAGGGCGACGGGGAACTGATCTACAGTAATAAGGCGCTTTTTCGCATATTCGGCTGCGATACCCGGGAGGAATTTGAAGAACTCACGGGAAATACGTTCCGCGGGATCGTGCATCCGGAAGATTATGAAAAAGTGCAGGAAAGCATTCTGAGCCAGATCGAGGAAAGTATTTATGATCTGGATTTTGTGGAGTACCGTATCGTCAAGAAAGACGGAACCGTGCGCTGGGTTGAGGATTACGGACATTTTGTCCATTCCAAGGAGCAGGGTGATGTTTTTTATGTGTTTGTGGAGGATGCCACGGACCGCTTAAAGGACCGTATGGAGGAACTGGAACGCATAAACAGAAGAATGAGGGCAATCCACGCAAGAGAAGTACAGTATCGAAAAGCAATCTTAAACGACGCGGTAACATTCTTTGAGGTTAATCTCTCAAGAAATTCATTTATGAAAGATACGTCCCAGCTGATCGACGGAAAGAACATCAATTTATTTGAAGGTTTAGGCGTAAAGCCTTTTGAAAAATATACGGATTTTATTAAGCATTGGGAAAATAACGCAGACAAGAAAAAACAAAAAGACATCTTAAAATTCTTTGATACGGACCGGCTCATACAGTGCTACGCGGACGGAGACTTAGAGCAGACGTTTGACGCATGGATTCGGGATTCACAAGGCAGAAGACGGCTGACGCACCATACGTTTCTGCTGGGTAAAAACGAATATACGGGCGATATCATCGCTCTTTGCATTATAAAAGATATAACGGAGCAGGCGGAGAAGCAGAGCCTTTTGCGGAACGCGATACAGCAGGCGGAGATGGCGAGTGTGGCAAGGGAAACATTTCTTACCAACATGTCTCACGATATAAGGACGCCGCTCAACGCGATCATCGGCTATGCGAAGCTGGTAAAAAACCATCTGGCGAAACCGGAAAAGACGGACGAATATGTCGATAAGATTATGGTTTCCGGCGAACAGCTTTTATCCATTCTGAATAATTCCTTAGAGATCACGAGGATCGAATCGGGAAAGGCGGCGTTAAAGGAAGTAAAATGCAGCCTGAGAAAGCTTGTTTCCGAGGCGGAGAAGACCATACAGCTTCAGATGGAGCTGAAATCCATCGACTTTAGCGTGGATCTGTCCGGCGTGCGCCATGACGTCGTGGCGGCGGATTATCCCCGTCTGAAAGAAATCTTAAACCAGCTTCTGGATAACGCGGTAAAGTACACGCAGGAATGCGGCGAAGTGCGGCTGACGGTAGAAGAAACGGATATCCATCTGAACGGATACGGTCAGTACCGTTTTATTGTGGCGGACAGCGGGATCGGCATTTCGGAGGAATTTTCCGAGCAGATGTTCGAGCTGTTCTCGCGGGAGAAGAATACGACGCAGAGCGGTATCGCGGGCGTGGGTCTGGGACTCGTGGTCGTGAAAAGCCTTGTGGATATGATGGAAGGCGAGATTACCGTAGACAGTAAGCTGGGAGAAGGCAGTAAGTTTACGGTTACGGTACTGTTAAAGCACGAGGAGGAAGAACCGGAGGAAGCAGGCCACGCGGAAAGTACCGCGCACACGGCTCCGGTTTCCGGGGAAAAACTCCGTATACTGCTGGTTGAGGACAATGAGATCAACCGGGAGATCGCGGAGGAGCTTTTAAAGGACAGAGGGTATCTTGTGGAATCGGCGGAGAACGGGGAAAAGGGATTTGAGAAGCTGAAGGCTTCCAAGCCGGGATATTACGCCGTTGTTTTAATGGATATCCTTATGCCGGTAATGAACGGCTACGAGGCGTCAAGAAAGATCCGCAGGCTGAAAAACAAGACGCTTTCCGATATCCCGATCATCGCGCTGTCCGCCAATGTTTTCCCGGAGGATTACCAGAAATCCCAGGAGGCGGGAATGAATGCCCATGTGGCGAAGCCTGTCAATATCGAACAGTTGGATAATGTGATAAAGGAACTTCTCGGAGATTAACCGGTTCTCTTTGTCATAGAACTATTTTAGGAGGAAACAGATATGAAAATGGTATCACTGGAGCAGGAGCTTACGGAAAACGCGTACCCGGGACGGGGGATTGTCATCGGAAGATCCGCCGACGGCTCGAAGGCGGTAACGGCTTACTTTATCATGGGCAGAAGCTCCAATTCAAGAAACCGTATTTTTGTGGAGGACGGGAAAGGGATCCGCACGCAGGCGTTTGATCCGTCCAAGCTCGAGGATCCAAGCCTGATCATTTACGCGCCGGTGAGAGTGCTTGGCGGCAGAACGATCGTGACAAACGGCGACCAGACCGATACGATTTATGACGGAATGGACGGGGAACTTACCTTTGAGCAGTCTTTACGCTGCCGTGAGTTTGAACCGGACGCTCCGAATTATACGCCGAGGATTTCGGGCGTGCTGCATGTGGAGGGCGGTAAATATGATTACGCCATGTCCATTTTAAAGAGCAATAACGGCGATCCGTCCTGCTGTAACCGGTATACGTTTTCCTATGACAGACCGAAGGCGGGGGAAGGACATTTTATCCATACCTATATGCATGACGGCAACCCTCTTCCGAGTTTTGAGGGCGAACCGAAACTTGTGGAGATCGGGAACGATATCGGCGCGTTTACCGATATGGTGTGGAACAGCCTGAATGAAGAGAATAAAGTATCGTTATTTGTGCGGTTTATCGATATCGCGACGGGAGAATACGCGACAAAGATCGTCAACAAGAATGTGTAAATAAGCGCGTTGCGGTTAAGCAAAAAGGAGAAGAATGATGAACGAAATTCAGTTAAAATACGGGTGCAACCCAAATCAGAAGCCGTCGAGGATTTTTATGGAGGACGGCGGCGACCTTCCGGTTAAAGTGTTAAACGGCAGACCGGGATATATTAATTTTCTGGACGCTTTTAACGGCTGGCAGCTCGTCAGGGAGTTAAAGAAGGCGACGGGGCTTCCGGCGGCGACGTCGTTTAAGCATGTATCGCCGGCGGGCGCGGCGGTCGGTCTTCCTTTGACGGATACGCTGGCGAAGATTTACTGGGTGGACGATCTGGGAGAGTTATCGCCGTTGGCGTGCGCTTACGCAAGGGCAAGGGGCGCTGACCGAATGTCGTCTTTCGGTGATTTTATCGCGCTTTCCGATATCTGCGACGAGGATACGGCAAGACTGATTAAGCGTGAGGTTTCCGACGGCGTGATCGCGCCGGGATATACGGACGGAGCGCTGGAGCTTTTAAAGGCAAAGAAGAAGGGCGCTTATAACATTATTCAGATCGACGAGGCGTATGTTCCTGCCGAGCTGGAGAGAAAGCAGGTGTACGGGATCACCTTTGAGCAGGGAAGGAACGAACTGGATATCGACGGGGACCTTCTTTCCAATATTGTCACAAAGAATAAGGATATACCGGACGAAGCCGTGGTCGATATGAAGATCGCCCTGATCACGTTAAAATATACCCAGTCCAATTCGGTCTGTTATGTAAAGGGCGGACAGGCGATCGGCATCGGCGCCGGACAGCAGTCAAGAGTCCACTGTACGAGGCTTGCGGGTCAGAAGGCGGACAACTGGTATCTGCGTCAGGCTCCGCAGGTTCTGAACCTTCAGTTTGTGGACAGTCTGGGACGCGCCGACAGGGATAACGCCATCGACGTATTTATCGGCGACGAGTATGAAGACGTTCTTTGCGAGGGCGAGTGGCAGAAGCGTTTTAAGGTAAAACCGGAAGTGTTCACCAGAGAGGAGAAGCGGGCGTGGCTTGACGGAAACCAAAACGTAACGCTGGGATCTGACGCGTTTTTCCCGTTTTCGGATAATATCGAGAGGGCTTATAAGAGCGGTGTGAAATATATCGCCCAGCCGGGCGGTTCCGTAAGGGACGATCTTGTTATCGAGTGCGCCGACAAGTATGATATGGCGATGGTATTTACGGGGATCCGTTTGTTCCATCATTGATAAGGAAAAAGCCCTGCGATGAAGTTCGTGTCGGCAGATTGCACAAAAGAAATCCTCGCGCACTCCATTGCACAGGACATTTCGATGA
>JAMPBI010000009.1 GCA_023666775.1 Alistipes sp.
CGCGATCCTGTCCATGCCGGAGTACAACCGTTTCACAAAAGGGATTTTCGGCTGGATCGGTTTCAAGACGAAATGGCTCGAGTATGAAAATGCGGAACGGGTGGCGGGAGAAACGAAATGGTCGTTCTGGAAACTGTTTATGTATTCCCTTGAAGGAATAATAGGATTTTCCACCATGCCGCTTATGGTGGCGTCATGGCTCGGTGTATTTATGTGCCTTGCCTCCATTATTGCGATCCTGTTTGTTGTCGTGAGACAATTAATGTTTGGCGGTTCCGCGTTCGGCTGGCCGTCCATGGTGTGTATCATCTTACTTCTTGGCGGGATCCAGTTGGTGTGTATCGGGATTTTGGGACAATACCTTGCCAAAACGTATCTGGAGTCAAAAAACAGACCGATTTACATTGCCAAGGAGCGAAAATAGAGTTATACTAATAAGATGTGAAATTTAAGAATTGCAGGAAGGAAAACTATGGTTTTTTCATCGACGGCATTTATGTTTATCTTTCTTCCCATTGTGCTGCTGTTATACTTTAATCCGGTTTTCAAGGGAAGAACTTACAGAAACGTAGTACTGCTTATAGCCAGCCTGTTGTTTTACGCGTGGGGTGAGCCGGTTTTCGTACTGGTGATGTGCTTTTCCATTGTGCTGAACTGGAAATTGTGTCTGGTTATGGACGGTAAGGAAGGCAAGCCGCGCAGGGCGTATCTGCTCGCGATCGTAATATATGATCTGGGGCTGTTATTTATATTTAAGTATCTTTCGTTTGTAACGCGAAATCTGGGACTTTTGTTCCATGATGAAAGGATTGTTCTGGATATAGCGCTTCCGATAGGAATTTCGTTCTTTATATTTGAGACGCTTTCCTATATTTATGATGTATATTATGAGAACTGCAAGGCGCAGAAAAGCCTTCTGAATGTCGCTTTATATATTTCCATGTTTCCGCAGATGGTGGCGGGACCGATCGTGCGGTATGACGTGGTCAGCGGGGACATCGACGGCAGGAAAGAGACGTTTGATGATTTTTCGGCAGGCGTGCAGCGGTTTATATATGGTCTGGGTAAGAAAGTGATCATTTCCAATAATATTGCCATTGTGGCGGATAAAGCCTTTGAACTGTGTGAACTGGGGAAACTGTCTACCGGTATGGCGTATGTGGGCGTGCTTGCTTATATGATACAGTTGTATTTTGATTTTTCGGGATATTCGGACATGGCGATCGGTCTTGGAAGAATGTTCGGGTTCCGCTTTAACGAGAACTTTGATTATCCGTATTTATCGCAGTCGATCGCGGAATACTGGAGAAGATGGCATATTTCGCTGGGAACGTGGTTCCGTGATTATGTGATGTACCCGGTAATGCGCACGGAAACAATGAACAAATTAAGAGAATATTCCCAAAAAAGATGGGGGAAGAATGCGTCTAAGACAATAACAACCGTTGCGGGGACCGCTATTGTATGGATTTTGACCGGTATATGGCATGGCGCGGACTGGACATTTCTATTATTTGGGATTTATCATGGAATATTTGTCATACTTCCTATTATTTTCAAGAATCCCATAAAAGGATTTAATGAAAAATACCGGTTAAACAAAAATCCGTTTGCCAAAGTGTTTCGGATTGCAAGGACATTGATCTTAGTAGGAATAGGCAACATATTATTCCGGGCGGACACATTAACGATAGCAATGAGGTATTACGCTGTATTGTTAGGGCAGGGAGCAGCTCAGGGAGAGCAGTATGCAGGCGTGTATTTCGGAAATTATAAAGTTTTGTTTCTGATAGGAATTATAGGGAGCTTTCCCGTACTTAACGCATTGAAAAAATCACGGGTTAATAAGAATGTCGTTGCGGTAGGAGAAGTTGTTTTGCTTTTGTGTATTCTGGGGATAAGTATCAGCTATCTGGTAAGAGGAATATATAACCCATTTGTATATTTTAATTTTTAAATGTTAAGGAGAGAACATGAAAATTCATCATATTGGATATCTTGTTAAAGATATGCGCGAGGCATTAAAGGAATTTAGTCAGCTTGGATTTACGGCGGGAACCGTCGTAAGGGACGAACTTCGAGGAAGTGATATCTGTTTTATCCGGAATGGTGAATATTATGTAGAATTGATCAGTCCCTATTGTGAAAATTCCACGGTAAGCGGTCTGATTAAAAAGTATAAAAATTCTCCGTATCATATATGTTATATTAGCAGTCATTTTGAAAAGGATATAGAGGAATTTGTTTCAAAAGGGTATGTTCAGATAGGGGAACCCCAAGAGGCGCCTGCTATTGATGGACGGAGAGTAGTCTTTTTAATGAATGGAAATATTGGAATGATCGAGATTGTAGAGGAAATATCGAATGAATTGTGAAAACATTTGCAAAAAAGTTACTGCCGGCGTGTTTATTGCCGTGATTGCCGGTTTTCTTATCTTGATACTCAGTCAGTTTGTAATAAAAAACGTGTTCATTGAAATCTTCGGCATGGATAATGCCATTACGGATCTGTCCGTGACGGGAGGCAGCGACGGTATGATCGACGTCGACTGGGCGGCGTTATATCCTTTTGAGGAACCGGTCGATACGGACGTCGGTCAAAACAGCGCGAAATCGAATTTTCTTACTGATAAAGTGCGTAAAATTGTCAATATTATAGATATGTACAGCAACGATTATCTGCCTTTTAAGGAGGAGATAAAGATACCAAGCGGACTGTTTGATAAGCTGATCGACAACCGGATCATCGACACGGATAATATTTATATGAAGGTGGGAACGGACGGTCTGATCATAAGAAGTCCTTTTTACGCGTCCTTTACCGACGAACAGCTTGATACGTCCGCGCTGGCGGATAACGTGGAAGATCTTCGGGACTTCCTTACGGGGCAGGAAATTGATTTTTTGTATGTCCAGGCTCCGATAAAGGAAGATAAGTATGACAGCGGTTATGTGGAGCAGTATGGACTTAGCTATGAAAACAGGCTTGCGGATAATCTGCTTGCGGAACTGGCTTTGAGAGATATTGATGTTCTGGATTTGAGGGAAGTCCTCCACGATGAAAAAGGGGAATGTTACGACGGCTTCTTTCATACGGATAATCACTGGAATATCGAAACGGCTCTCTGGGCGACAAAAACGATCGCCCAAAGGCTGAATGAAGATTATGGCTTCCGGTTTGACCTGGAATATTTTGACGAAGCGAATTATAATAAGAATATATATGAGGACTGGATCTTCGGAACGATCGGAAGAAGCGTTACGCTCGCGAACGCGGGGTATGACGACATAACGGTTTTTGAACCGAAGTTTGAAACATCGCTTACCATGAAGATACCGAATCTTAATATGGATAAAACAGGAAGTTTTCTGGAAACGATGATCAATCCGGTGCCGTTTAAGAGACGTTCCGTGGTATACCATAACGCATACGACGCGTTCGCCTATTCCAAACCTCCGGTCACGGAAGTAACGAATAATACGGATACGGGAAATGATGAGAAGAGCGTACTGCTTATCCGGGAGTCTTTCGCTGGTCCGGTGATCGCTTATATGTCGCTGGGAATAGGAAATCTGTACGCGGTAACGCCGGAAGGATTTACGGGAAGCATTGAAAACTATATAAAACAGACGCAGCCGGATATGGTGGTTATTTTATATACCGCGCCGCCTACGAATGAAGTAACAAGCAAATATGATTTCAGATAAGGGAGAAAAAATTATGAGTAAAAAAGCGTTGATAACAGGAATAACAGGTCAGGACGGTTCTTATCTGGCGGAACTTCTGCTGGAGAAGGGTTATGAGGTACATGGAATTGTAAGACGGCACAGCACATCGGGAAGTACGGCAAGGATCGACCATCTGCTCAAGGACGAGGCATTGAAGGGCAGGATTTTCCTGCATTACGGAGATCTTTCGGATTCCAGCGGATTTGCCATGGTGGTAGCAAAAGTGCAGCCGGACGAAGTATATAATCTTGCGGCGCAGTCTCATGTGGGCATATCGTTTGACGCGCCGGAATTTACCGCGGAAGTAACGGGCGTGGGAACGATCAAGCTGTTGGAAGCGGTAAGGCAGAACGCGCCGAAGGCGAAATATTATCAGGCGTCAACGTCGGAGTTGTTCGGCGGTATTCCGGAAACGGCTCCGCAGAGCGAAAAGACGCCGTTTTATCCGAAGAGCCCGTATGGAGCGGCAAAACTCTATTCCTACTGGATAACGGTCAATTACCGGGAGTCTTATGGTATGTTTGCCTGCAACGGCATTTTGTTTAACCATGAATCGCCGAGAAGAGGAGATAATTTCGTTACGCGCAAGATTACCCTTGCCGTTGCCAATATCATGGCGGGAAATCAGGAGAAGCTGTCGCTTGGAAATATGGAAGCAAAGCGTGACTGGGGATTTGCCGGAGATTATGTTGAGGGCATGTGGAGGATTTTACAGCAGGAAAAGCCGACGGACTATGTTCTTGCGACAAACGAGACGCATACGGTAAGAGAATTTGTGGAGCTTGCCTTTGCGGAGGTGGGGATTACCATTTCATGGAAGGGAAGCGGAATTGATGAAAAGGGTTACGACGCGAAGACAGGAAAACTGCTTGTGGACGTGGATCCGGAGTTTTTCCGTCCTGCGGAAGTAGAGTTTTTGTGGGGCAACTGCGAGAAGGCGGAAAAGGAACTTGGCTGGAAGAGAAAAGTTGATTTTAAAGGACTTGTCAAAATGATGGTTGACGCGGACGTAAGAAGGATCGCGGGCAGGTCTGCGGAAGAGTTTAAGAAGGAAAACGCATAGGGAAAGAGGTAACGCTATGGAAAAGGAAGCAAAAATATATGTTGCGGGTCATCGGGGAATGGTCGGTTCGGCAATCGTAAGGTGTCTCGAGGCGCAGGGATATCACAATATTGTGACCAGAACCTCAAAAGAGCTGGATCTTAGAAGACAGGAACCGGTGGAGAGATTTTTTGCCGAAGAAAAACCGGATTATGTATTTCTGGCGGCGGCAAAGGTTGGAGGAATCATGGCGAATGACCGTCACCCGGCGGATTTTATGTATGAAAATATGATCCTGGAGATGAATGTCATTAAGGCGGCGTATGATAATCAGGTTAAGAAGCTGATGTTTCTCGGAAGTTCCTGCATTTATCCGCGTATGGCGCCGCAGCCCATGCCGGAGAGCTGCCTTTTGACCAGCGCTTTGGAACAGACCAATGAGGCGTATGCGCTTGCCAAGATTTCGGGTCTGAAATACTGCGAGTATCTGAACAGGCAGTATCATACCGATTATATCAGCGTTATGCCGACCAATCTGTACGGACCGAACGATAATTACCACCCGGAACATTCTCATGTTCTTCCTGCCCTGATCCGCAGGTTTCATGAGGCGAAGGAAGCGGGAGCGAAATCCGTTACGATCTGGGGAACGGGAACGCCTCTGCGTGAATTTTTATACGTTGACGATCTGGCGGACGCCTGTGTATTTCTGATGAATACCTATTCGGGCAACGAGACGGTTAATCTGGGAACGGGTAAAGAACTCACGATCAAAGAACTCGCGGAAACGGTCAAACGTGTGGTTGGTTATGAGGGAACGATCGAATTTGATACGTCGAAGCCGGACGGAACGCCAAGAAAACTTTTGGACGTAAGCAAGTTAGAGAAACTTGGGTGGAAATATAAAACCGAGCTGGAAGACGGTATCCGTCTTTCCTATGAAGATTTCCTCCATAGTGAAATAAGAGCGGAACGATAGGAGGATTGTTTTCCATGAAAGAGCTTTCATATCCTTTTGACGGAGATTATATATTAAAGAAGAAAAAGAGTATTAAAAAAGCTCTTTTGGAAGAAAACAAGACGTTCATTGATAAAAAAATCGCCATTCTCGGCGGTTCTACCACAAATGACGTGAAACTTATCTTGGAACTGTTTCTGCTGGACAACGGTATCCGTCCCGAGTTTTACGAATCGGAATACAATCAGTACTGGCAGGACGCCATGTTCCCTAATGAGAAACTGGAGGAATTTCGTCCGGATATTATTTATATCCATACGACCGCCCGTAATATAACGGAGTATCCCTGCGTTTTAGATGAAGGGGGACAGATAGAGGAGAAACTTTCACGGCAGTATACGCATTTTGAACAAATGTGGGAGAGGCTTGACGCGGTTTACGGCTGTCCGGTTATCCAGAATAATTTTGAGTATCCGGGATACCGCCTTATGGGTAACATGGAGGCAAGCGATATCCACGGCAGACTTAACTTTGTGACGCGGCTGAACCAGAAGTTTTATGAATATGCGCAGACGCATAAGAATTTTTATATCAACGATATCAACTATGTGTCCGCCTGTTATGGACTGGACCGGTGGCTTGACGATTTTTACTGGCATATGTATAAGTACGCCATGGCAGTCCCGGCGATCCCCGAACTGGCTCATAATCTTGCGAGGATCATAAAATCTTTATACGGAAAGAATAAGAAAGCGCTTGTGCTGGATCTGGATAATACGTTGTGGGGCGGCGTCGTAGGCGACGACGGCGTGGAAAATCTCGCTCTGGGACCGGAGGTACCCATGGGACAGGTTTATTCGGAGTTTCAGGGTTATCTGAAAGCGCATAAGGATTTAGGGGTTTTGTTAAATGTCAATTCCAAAAATGACTATGAGAATGCGGTCGCGGGATTAAACCACCCGGACGGTGTACTCAGACCCGAAGATTTTATCGTGATCATGGCGAACTGGAACAATAAGGACAAAAATCTTGCGGACACGGCGGAAGTGTTGAATATCATGCCGGACAGCATGGTTTTTGTGGACGATAATCCCGCGGAACGCGCGATTGTGGAACGGACGGTTCCCGGCGTGGCGGTTCCCGTTATGGACAGTCCCGAAAATTATATCCGCGTCCTTGACCGAGCAGGATATTTTGAAATGACAAGTTTTTCGGCAGACGACGCCAAGAGAAATGAAATGTATAAGGAGAACGCCAAGAGGGCGCAGCTTCTGTCGTCCTATGATGATTATGACGAATACTTAAAATCGCTGGAAATGACGGCGCGCGTAAAAGCGTTTGAACCGGTGTACATGGCGAGGATCGCGCAGCTTACCAATAAGAGCAACCAGTTCAATCTGACGACCAGAAGATACACTCAGGCGGATATTGAAGCGTTTGCCGCCGATGAAAATTATATTACGCTGTATGGAAAACTGGAGGATAAATTCGGTGACAACGGCGTAGTCTCCGTCGTGATCGGAAAAATCGACGGGGAAATACTGCATATCGATCTGTGGCTGATGAGCTGCCGCGTGTTAAAGCGGGACATGGAAGCCGCCATGATGGATACGTTGGTAAAACGTGCCTTAGAGAAGAACGTAAGCCGCGTAAAAGGTTACTATTACCCGACGGCTAAGAACGGTATGGTAAAAGATTTTTACGGCACGATGGGATTTACGAAAGAAACCGAGGACAAAGAGGGAAATTCGGTATGGACATTTGATATAGGAATGGATTATACTGATAAAAATAAAGTGATAAAGGTGGTTGATTAAATGACGCGTGAAGAAATTTTTGACGGATTGAACGAGGTATTCCGTGATGTGTTCGACGACGAGAGTATTACCGTGACGGACGGCACAACGGCGGACGATATTGAGGATTGGGACAGTCTGGAGCATATTAATCTCATCGTGGCGACGGAGAAGAAATTCGGCGTGAAGTTTACCATGGGGGAAGTAAACGGTATGAAAAATGTAGGTGAAATGGTCGATACCATTTTGGAACGAGTTTAAAAGGGAGTACCGCTCCATAACGAAAAACAGTTATTTTGCGATACTCCCGCTTTGTCTTCGCGATGTAATCTAAGGGAAATATTCTGCGATCACGGTCCCGGCAGTTTCATAGTTTCCCGCGACGCAGAGGATAACGTATGAGCCGGAAGATTTTATGACGGCGTGATTGAGCTTGTCAACTTCCGCAGGCATATAATCGGCGTAAGATTGGACTTGTTTTGTTACATAAGCCTCACATTTTTCTTTCAGCGCTGCCGCCGCGGTTTCGTCGGCAGTTTCAAAGATTGCGAGAAATTCCGCCGTGGCGCCGCTTCCTCCGGAAATAATGCCGTCCAAGAAGTCTGACGTGGCGATACCCGTCAGCATTTCGATGTAGGAGACGTCAATGACGGCAAGCTCATCTTCAAACACATCGGCGTCAATGACGGCCTGATGTACATTTGCGATATCAAGAGTAAACGGTGTGGTTGTTTCTTCCTGCACGGGCACTTTTTCGGCGCACCCTCCGAAAAGGAAAGCGGCGCTCAGAAGCAGGGTTCCTAAAGTAATTCGTGTTACGTTCTTCTGTTTCATGTTCTTAACTCCTCTATTTTTCAATTCCGTGTTCTAACAGATAATCCAGCCAAAGTTGAATGGAGGCAACATTAATATGCACTCCGTCAAAAGAATAGTCATAAGGCATATAGCCGTCTTCACCGGTAAATACGCTGGCAACGTCCAGATAGCACGCTCCGTAGGAAGCGCACATTTCCTGTATGGCGATATTGTATTCCCGCACCTTGTCCATGTCAAGGGTAGGATCCTTTTCAATGGCTGCCTGCGCGAAAGGAAGGACGGAAATAACGTAAATGACCGCGTTCGGATTGCAGCCGTAAATATGCTCGATGATCCGGCTGTAGGATTCGATGAACTGATCGGTGGAAACCCAGCCTAATTCGTTGATCCCCAGCTTGATGTAAACTTTCTCAAAGCCCGGCGTGTTCTCAAGGGCGGAAGCCGCCGTCATGTAGACGCCGTTTATCAGAAAATCTTCCTTGGTAAAATAACTTTTTACGGACATGCCAACCGACGTGTAGGAAGTCAGCTCCGGAACGCCGCAGTAGAGGATAAATCCCTGCATACGGGAATTGCCGATGAAGACGGCGTCGTTAAAATAGTCGGTATCGACCGTGGTAAAATGGTAGTCCGTATAATAAATACGGGAATCGTCCACGGGAGGGATAAAGACGGCTTTTTCTGTCTCCTCCTCGCTCTCGGATTCCGTCTCTTCGGGAGCGGCGGTTGTCTGGACTTCCTCCGTCTCGGGAGGGACGGTAGTCGGTTCCTCGCTCGGGTATTGGTAGCCGGGAGGCGTCAGGGAAACAACTTCCGTGTCCGCCGGGATTGTCCGCCGTTCATAAGCCGCGTAGCAGATTGCCGCGGTGCAGAGTCCTAAAACAAGTATGATAACCAGCACTGCCGGTATAAATTCTTTTACTTTCATTGCCATAATTCCTTTTCTAAATATCAATATTATTTTTCTCTATTTTTGGCGCACAAACTGCGTGGCGCCGTCAGAGTAAATTATATTCATCTGGTCATCGATGAGTATTCCATAGACTCCGTCGATGGAATCAAGAAGCCTTCGTGCTTTTTCTTCACCCAGGATCAGGCAGGCGGTGCTGAGACAGTCGCCCACAACCGAATCGTCGGAAATGATCGTAACGGAGATCAGACCGCTCTCGGAGGGAAAACCTGTTTCGGGGTCGATGATATGATGGTAAATATGACCGTTTTCGGTAAAATACCGTTCATAGGTTCCCGAGGTAACCACGCTCATATTGTTTATTTTAAGCGTCAATATGGAAGCGGAAGCCTCGTCAAACGGCTTTTGTATGCCGATGATGAAATCGGAACCGTCCGGTTTATCGTAAATACATAAAATATTTCCACCAAGATTAATAATACCATGTGTGACGCCATTATCAACAAGAAATTCGCGGATTTTGTCGGCAATATATCCCTTGGCAATGGCTCCCAGATCGATCGTTGCATTATTCTGTAAGGTGATTGTCTGATCTTCCTCTGTTAATTGAATATTCTGATAGTCCACAAGGGGAAGAAGTCCCTCTATCTGCCGTGTACCGGGAACATGAGGAGACGTCCCGCTGACGTTCCACAGGGTGATCAACGGTTCGATCGTAATATCCAGAGCGCCCTCCGTTAAACCGCCGTAGTAAACGCCGGTCCGGATCAGTTCAAATAACGGTCCGTCGGCAGGAACGGCTTTCTTCGTAGCGTTGAGCAGGGACAGTTTACTGTCCGGTATCGTTCTGGAAAAGATCCGCTCATATTCATCGCACATGTTCAGTGCCTCTGTCGCAAGTTCTTCACTGCCGGTTCCGTATAATGTTATGGAAACATAAGTGTTTAACATAAATCCCGATACGGTAACGCTTTGCTGTTCGTCTTTTGCCGTATTCCGGCTTATTGCGCATGCCGAACATAAGAAAAAACAAAAAATACCGCAAAGCAGAAAAAATTTTTTCAATGAAACTCACCTCACCGCAGCTTTGGCTATTTAAACTGAACAGAATAATCATAGCATATTTTTAGGAAATATGGTAGAATAAATTCTGAAATTTAATGGCGAGGTAAGAAAAATGAGCAATACTTTGGATAATATGATACAGGAAGCGTATAAATGCTGTGATGAGATCGAGCGCGCGGGCGTGATCAAGATCCCTCTTCAGAAGTCCCTCAGGGAATGCCTCAGAATGGAATTTCTGAACTTTTTATTGTATCTTTCCCTTTCGGACGGAACCATGTGCGCGGAGGAGAGCGCTTTTATTAAGGAAAAAACAGGCGCGGACGTAAATGCCGTAATGGCGGCAAGCGTTCTTCCGGCAGCTTTTGCGGGAAACATTCCTACCCCGTTTAAATATTTCGTTCTCACGGACGCGGGAAGAAAGATCAGCGGAGGCGACAATAACCGCGCGAAAAGGCTGGCGGATACATACGCCAGGCTGGGACAGGAACTGATCGCGTCCAACAGAGACATTTCCGATATCGAGCTGGCTTCTCTTACACGGTATTGCAATATGCTGGACGATTACCTGCGTGAGTTCGGGCTTTACACGCCGGAGCGCAGAATAAAAAGAGAGAGTATTTTACAGGACGGAATGAACGCGCCGGCAGAGAAAAAGCCGCTTACGGAAGAAAATGTAGAAGAAATCCTCTCGGAGCTGAATGAGCTGATCGGACTTGACAGCGTGAAAGAAGACGTAAATACCATAGTAAACCTTTTGCGGATCCAGAAAATCCGTAAGGAGCGGGGAATGAAGCAGCCGGGCGTATCAAAACATCTGGTTTTTGTGGGAAATCCGGGTACGGGAAAAACGACGGTGGCAAGAATGCTGGCTAAGATTTATAACGCGCTGGGGGTACTCTCGCAGGGACAGCTTGTTGAGGTAGACCGGTCCGGGCTGGTAAGCGGCTATGTGGGACAGACCGCCATGAAAACCAAAGATGTGATCGACAGCGCGATCGACGGGATTCTGTTTATCGACGAGGCATATACGCTGACGGCAAACCGCGGAGAAAATGATTTCGGGCAGGAAGCCGTGGATACGATTTTAAAGGCGATGGAGGATAACCGTGATAATCTCATTGTGATCGTCGCGGGATATCCCGCGCTTATGGAAGAATTTCTAAATTCCAACCCGGGACTTCGTTCGCGCTTTAACAAATATATTTTATTTGAGGATTACACGCCGGAACAGGAAGTTTCCATTCTGGAGAGCATGGCGAAAAAGCAGGAATATGAACTGGACGAGGAAGCGCGTAAGGAGGCGGTAGCCTTTTTTACGGAGCGTATCGACGCGCAGCTTGCCTGTTACGCCAATGCCCGCGACGCCAGGAATTATCTGGAAAAAGCGATCGCCAACCAGGCGGACCGTATCGTAAAGCTGAAAGAACTGGACGACGTTACGATACGGACTTTACTCCGCGAGGACCTTCCTAAGAAATTGTAGGACAAAAAGTGAAAAAAGTGTGAAATAACTTTTCTTTCGTTTTTGAATGTGGTAAACTAGCCAAGTATACACAATCGAAAGAACGGAATTGTGGAAGCAGGAGGAAATATATGAGAAGAAAAATAATAAGCGGGCTTGTGGGAGTGATGATGGCGTTGTCTCTTGCAGGTTGCGGCGGCAAGACGGACACGGATAAGAACGCGGTTGTCGATTACAGCGATTACATCACGCTTTGCGATTATAAGAATGTGGAGATTGAAGTTACGCCTTTGGCGGAAGTGACGCAGGAGGAGATCCAGAGAGAGATCAATTCCTGTCTGAACGCATATGCCGAGACGAACCAGATCACACAGGGTACGGTGAAGAACGGCGACTCGATTAATCTGGACTTTTCGGGTCTGCTGGACGGTGTGGCGTTCGTCGGCGGAACGGCAACCGATTATTCCTATACGGTAGGGGGAGCTGCGGACGGAAGTAAGTTCATTGACGATCTGGACAGCCAGCTTGTGGGATTGGAGATCGGGAAGGAATATGAACTTCCGTGTAAATTTCCGGAGAATTACGGTAATGAGGAGCTAAATGGCAAGGACGTTATTTTTGTTGTGACAGTAAATTATGTGAAAGAAACGATCCTTCCGGAGTATAACGACGATTTTGTCAAAATGATGACGGAGAATACGGACGAGGTGCTGAATACCACAAAAGAGCTGGAAGATTCCATTGTAGAGTATCTGGAGAACGATAAGAAGAACACATATGAGAACAACGTTTACGGACAGATGATGATAACGATCATTGACCAGTCGGAAATAAAAGGCGTACCGGAGAATGAATTTAACGAAACCGTCGAGACGATCAAGGCGAATGTCCAGGCGGAATTTGACCAGATGGGCAGTTATCTGGGATTTTCGGATTTGGAAGGATATCTTACAGGTTATTACGGCTACGCGTCAATGGAGGCTTTTGAGAAAGAAATCTCGGATTACTCAACGGAATATATGTATGAAAAGATGATCCTTTCCCTTGTGGCTCAGAATGAAGGAATTACGGCTACACAGGAGGAAATTGACGCTTATATAGAGGAAAACGCGGCATATTACGGCTACGAGTCGGCGGAACAGTTCCGGACGCTGGTTGGTGAAACCATTGATTCGGAAGTGGAGCAGATTATTGTGAACAATAAGGCGGCGGAAGCAATCATCGGATATGCAAAAATAAAATAGCAAATAACAGAAATTGGCAAGGGATTATTCGCTCGGAATAGTCCCTTTTTCTTGACTTTTTTTCAAAATTACCCTAAAATAATCAGTAATAGTTATTATTTTTAAAAAGGAGAATTTTGATGGCGGCATTAAAATACAGCAGGCAGAGGGAAGCAATTAAGAATTATCTTATGAGTACAAAAGCCCACCCTACTGCGGATATGGTATATAATAAAATAAGGGAGGAATATCCCAATATCAGCCTGGGAACAGTCTATCGCAATCTCGCCCTTCTGGTGGAGCAGGGGGAGGCGGTCAAGGTTCCGTCTCTGGACGGGTGCGATCATTTTGACGGCGACACCTCCGTGCATTATCATTTTATCTGTACGGAATGTGGAAGCATTGTGGATCTGGACGCGCAGGTTGTGGGCAATCTGACAAAACTGCATGAACATGCCAACCGCAATTTCGCTGGTTCGATCGAGGGAAGTTCCCTTTATTTCTACGGAAAATGTGAATGTTGTAAAGACAAACAATTTAATGAATAATTTTTCCAAAAATGTGAAAAAATTCTATTGACAAATATCATGGAAAATGTTAAATTGTATAAGAAATCAGTAATGATTACTGATTTTGAAGAAAAGATCATTTTTTAAAGGAGATTTATAATATGAAGTTTGTATGTCAGGTATGCGGTTATGTTTACGAAGGAGATAAGGCGCCGGAGGTTTGCCCGGTATGTAAAGCGCCTGCCGAGAAGTTTACGGTTCAGTCCGGCGAGAAGGTATGGGCGGCAGAACATGTAGTCGGCGTTGCGAAGGGCGTTAGCGAGGATATCATTAAGGATTTAAGAGCAAACTTTGAAGGCGAATGTTCCGAGGTCGGTATGTATCTTGCAATGGCAAGAGTTGCCCATAGGGAAGGTTATCCGGAAGTGGGAATGTACTATGAGAAGGCAGCTTACGAAGAGGCAGAGCATGCGGCGAAATTCGCGGAATTGCTCGGCGAGGTTATCACGGATTCCACCAAGAAAAATCTCCAGATGAGAGTGGACGCTGAAAACGGCGCGACGGCAGGCAAGGTAGACCTTGCAAAGCGCGCGAAGGAGGCAGGTCTTGACGCGATCCATGATACCGTGCATGAAATGGCGCGCGACGAGGCAAGACATGGCAAGGCATTTGAAGGACTGCTGAACAGATACTTTGGTTAATCAAAACAATCAACGGGGCAGCCTGCCTGTAAGGGTGGGCTGCCCTCTTTATTTTCTGATAGGAAATTGCTGATTTATTTCGCAATTTGTCCATGCTGGATTCTTCAGTAACTTTTCCCGAAGCGTCATCAACTCTTTTGTTGCGGTCCGAAAATCAATCCTGTCGCAGTCCCGTAAGACATACTGGTTTTGCATGGTTTCATAAGCTTTACGGACAGCCTGATTGCCACCGGTCTGCGTGAAGAAAGCAAACTCGACCGGTCTGGCGCCGGGTATGCCGTCAAGTCTTCCCTGCTCTTCTTTCATACGGATTTTTAAAAGATGTTCAAGTTTGTCCACATCATCAAAAAGCGCACATATTCTTGGGTGATTTGCGATCACCGCTAAATCATAGATATGCTTTGCTGCCTCAAATGCTCTATGTTTTATCGCTGAATTACGCACATATGCTTCCGCGGCAAACAGTTTGTCAACAAAAATTCGTTCCAATGTAATCGTTTGAATACAGAATGGCTGCATATGGTATGATGTTTCGAGAATATGCCTCTGATCGTCTGTTGCCAAGTCATATATCATGGCAGATACTTCTAAATTTTCAATCGGTTCGCTAATTGTAAAAGAAGTAGCTTCGACTTTCAGTTTTCCAAACCGCTGCAAAGCATCGTTTTCGTCAAAAGCGGTAACCGGAGTATAGGTATAGACGGCAATTACCTCAGAACGGTTCGTTTTTCCCTGAGAACTATTTCTGGGAAGGGACGTATATTTTTTAGCCGCCCGCTCCAGCCGTTTATCGTTTTGTGTCCGACGGCATTCTCTGGTATCGACAGATAGATCGATGTCCTCAGAAAAACGGCTTGTTGTCTTTAATGCCTTATAGAGAGCAGTCCCCCCTTTAAAATATGCGGGAAGCCCCTCCTGTTGAAATCCTGCCAGTTCATGCAGAATCAGCAAGACGTAATAATCTTTTTCAAGCACATCAGTACGGTATCCCGTTCTTTCATGGATATTTTCAAGCAGTACACGAAAGGCGTCTTTATCCTCATGCAGTTTCATATTACGCTCCCTCCCATATTTGCAGTGTGTGCAAGACATAATACCGTATTGCGGTTGTAATATTGGTCAGCAAAAGCCAGCAAAATCTTGTATTGTAAACTTTTCTTCTGGATATGCTCCGCAATAATTTGATAAGGGTACTCTTCGTTCACCGGCGCTTTCTCCACTATGTCAAGCGCGTCCAGTATCTGCAAATAATCTTTATTTCCTGCTGTTACAGGAACTTTTGGCGGGCGGATTACAACCCCCAGCTTCTTATCTTCTCTCATACAATCCTTCGCGATGTTGGTTGCAAGGACGCGTTCCCGCGGCATTTGTGAAGTGAGCCCCATCTGATGAAGGACAGTTAGCCCTGTCTCATAGCCAATATCAGGAAGAAGGTATTTATCCGCAATGAGTTGTTCCTTATTAATGCCTGTTTCACCAAAAGGAGTAGCCACAGTCCGGTAATATATTCCTTTTTGATAACAGCGGAGATCCGGCAGCAATCGGTTATCTATAATGCGTTTTATTGCCACTGCCGCTGCCGCTGCCGCCGCTTTTTCACTTAGGGAATATACGGTTGATATTTTTTTGGCTATTTGTCCCGTGTAAATCGGAATTCCCGCCGAAACGTCTCCAAGCTGCTCACATACAAACGCTGTATATGTTTTTTTCATGCGCTGTTCTCCTTTTTGATATATTTTTTACGAATTTTATGGATTATATATGGTTATATTATATCATTTTATTTTGAAAGGTCAATCAGTATATTATTTACACTGCTATTTCTTTTATGCTTTAGAAGAATATATGTTGTAATTTAAATTCTTTTTATCCTGTTCCTGCCTCCCTGCTTATTTTGGTGGAAAATTTCATCATGTATGCTTGCGTAATTCATATTTTTATGTTATTATTTCGCTATAAGCATAATTTCTAAATTTTGATAATTCTTTTAGTCTTATCTTATGGAAGTAAGAAATTGTTTTGCAATTTCTTTATCTTGTTTAATAGGAAACTCTATGCTTTATCATATCCATAACAATATATAAGGCAGGGGTTGCAGGATCGGTACATATTTCTCTATTGATTGAATAAAAAAGGCATTTTAAATCCCTGCGTGAAATGGTAGGAATGCGTTTATGCACGTTCCTATAGTAAAAGAAAAGGGAGGACGGATTATGGAGATAACAAATTATCAGAAGGCAGGTATATATGATTACAATGCGTGGCTGGGAGATACGGATTGTGGCGCTTTACCGCGATATACTAATCGTGACGTTTTGCCACGATATGCTAATCGTGACGCCTTATCACGATATGGGAATTGCGATTTTTTACCGCAATGTGCATATCTTAGGGAACCGCTAAAGTACAACGACATATCGGTACACAGGGAACACAAAGATTTGCTGTTCCGAATTTTAATGCGGGACAAGGAAAACCTGCTCAGTGTGTATAACGCATTAAATGGAACGAACTATAAGAATGCGGACGAGCTGGAGATTGCGACATTGGAAGACGCGGTTTACATGAAGTATAAAAATGACGTGTCTTTTCTGTTTCATGCGTATCTTACGCTATATGAACATCAGTCCACATTCAATCCCAACATGCCCCTGCGTGACTTGTTTTACGTGACATCACAGCTAGGGAGGAAATACAATAACAACCGTCGTTTATACGGGAGAAAGCAGGTAAAGATCCCAACACCGAAGTTTGTGGTGTTTTATAACGGAAGTGAGGAACGCCCGGAAAATGAGGTGTTAAAACTTTCCGACGCATTTGAGAGGCAGGACGAGGAGCCGGAATTAGAGTTAAAGGTTCGTGTTATCAATATCAATAAAGGGTACAACGAGGAGATCAAAAAAGCCTGTCGGGTGCTTCGGGAATACAGCGAGTTTACGGACTGTGTGAGGAAGAACAGAGAGAATTACGAAACAGCGGAAGCTGTTGTAAGGGCGGTTGACGAATGTATTCAGCGGGGGATTTTAAAGGAATTTCTGGAAAAGCAGAAGGCGGAGGTGATCGAGACGATGTTGTTTGAGTATAACGAGGAAGAGGTTTTGGAGTATTTGAGGCAGGAGGAGTATGAGATGGGGCTGGAAAAAGGAAGAGAAAAAGGAATCCAAGGCTTTATAAAATTATCGCAAAAACTCCAACAGACCCGGAAAGACACAGCTTCACGCATAGAAGCGGAATTTCAACTGACAAAGAAGGAAGCGGCGGAATATGTGGACCGTTGCTGGGATAACGGCAAATGATTACGGCGCAGGTTCACAGATTTTGCATACGTCAATCCAGCCGGAGGAATTAGAGTACCTTTCCAGCTCTTCCAATGTAAATTCAATAGCGCTGTTGGAACTGCCGCACGCCGGAAAAACAGTTTCAAATCGTTTCAGTGAGATATCCAGATATGTCTTTATGCCGTTATTTACGGCAAAAGGGCAGACTCCGCCAACGGCATGCCCGGTTAGGGGCTCTACTTCGTCAAAAGACAACATTTTGGCTTTTGTTTGGAAAAATGCCTTGTATTTTGAATTGTCAATTTTGGTATCGCCCGCGGCAACAATCAGAATAACGTTATCGCCGACGTGAAAGGACAGAGTTTTAGCAATGCGGCTCTCCTCACAATTTAAGGCTTTTGCAGCCAGCGCGACAGTTGCGCTGGAAATCTCAAATTCCTGTATTCGGTGGTCGATTCCTTGTGTTTTAAAATATTCTCTTACTTTCGCAATGGACATGATTGTGATCTCCTGATTTTGTATTTGTATTGAATATGATAATATACATGAGGTATTTTTTCAAGTTCATATAGAACCTGTCTTTGTTTTTTGCATGATAGAATTTAAAATTTTAGTTGCCCTATCTTACTATCTATGTTATACTACCACTAGAGCAGAATTTCATATAAATCTTTTTTCTGACAGCGGTTTGCTTTTTGGACTGCTGACTTGCCGAAAGGCTTCTTGAAATCATGCTTTATAAACCAATCAAT